>JBIJCD010000069.1:0-11602 GCA_044344895.1 Pirellulales bacterium
CGGCGCAGGATTCAGGCGCCGAGAGGGCGTTTGCTAACAGTTTTGCTAACAGTGCCGAGGCAGGTCCGAGCAAGCCTCCGGTGGGCGATCAGCCACCGAGGCGACCGCGGAGCCGTCTGCCACGAAGAGCCGGAATCAGAGAGCGAAAACCCCGGATGGGCGGCGGGCTTCTATCGGGCCGAGGAATGTGGTCGGCATAGGTGCAGAGGTTGGTGACTGACCACACGATTCGGGGGCAAAGAGGCAGAGATGTGTGACCGTTTGGTGTGGCCGAGCAGTTGATGGAAAATAGGGATACACTTCCCCCCGCTCAGACGACGGCGGCTGGATCCGGTCGCGTTCTCAGTCGCCTGGGCAGAGAAGCGTTCTCTCTACCGATGCGATCATCAGGATCTCACTCGTCGATCGGCAGGCTGCGGCCATTCCCAGCGCCGGAAGAGCCCTCGCCATCTCCAGTTCGGCCTCCGTTCGCACGCGAAGCTACGCGGCGATCACCGCCTGGCACGTCTCGCTGTCGCTTCGCCTGCGCCTCAGCAGGTAGCCCCCGCACACGATGCCCACCAACGCCATCGCATACGTCGACGGTTCGGGCACCACGGCGAGCACGCCCGTGGACTGCGAAAAAACGAGCTTCTGCGAGTAGTTCGGCAGCGACGGATCAACCCAGCCGGTCTCCCAGAAGCCGGGCGTCGTCTCCGAGAACGAGAGCCCATCGTAGGGAGTGCCGGCTGCCGACAGCGTGACAGCCGCCAGCGAACCGTCCGTCGAGGTGAAATCCGTGAACAGAGCGAAGCTGGTGTAATCGGCGTAGATGCCCGAGAGCGTCAGTGACAGGGTGCCGCCATAATTCAAGGAGTTCGTGACGGAAATCTGGTCGTAGTCGACGGCCGGGGTCGTGCCGGTGATCTCGAAGAACGTGGTCGAGGAGGCATCGAGCTGCAGCGAACCGACGGTGAGTAGACCCGGGCTGTTGCCAGGGGCGAGTCCGCCGCCGGCCAGCACCATCACGCTGCCGCCGATCGTTCCATCGCCCCCCAGGAGACCTCCCGACTCCACCGAAAACGCGCTGCCGCTCACGTTGCCGGTGACGAACAACGAGCCATTCTCGACCGTGGTAGTGCCGGTGTAATTGCTGTTTCCGGAGAGCGTCACGGCACCCGAACCGGACTTGTTCAGGTTTCCGCTGCCGGAGATCGCCCCGGAGTAGGTCCCGTCGGAGCTCTGGTCGAACGTGACGACGCCATCGTTCGCGATGGCCCCTTGGAGGCTATCGGTCGTGCCGATGAGTGACCCAGCGGTGACGGTCGTCCCGCCGTAGTAGGAGTTGTTGCCAGAGAGCGTCACCTGTCCGACGCCGAGCTTGGTCAGGCTGCCACTGCCGGACATGCTGCCGGAATAGGTTCCGTCGAAGCCTTGGTCGAACGTCACCACGGCGTTGTTCGTGATGTCACCCGGCAGGCTGGCCGTCGTGCCGACCAATGTGCCGGCGGAGACCGTGGCGCCGCTGAACGTGTTGAAGACGCTCGACACGGTGAGCGCCCCGTTCCCATTCTTCAAGAGCGGGCCGCCGCTGAGATCGGAGTCGACGGTGACGTCGTTGTCGATCTGAAACGGCGTGCCCCCGTAGTTGCCAAGAGTGATGGAACCGCTCGTGAATGAATAGCCCGAGGAACTTACCGTGATACCGCCGACCACGATCGAGTAGTCGACCGTGATCGAGCCCGTTCCGCTGCCGTTGAAGATGGCAGTGCTGGAGTTCACCCACGCTGCGGGTTCGGATCCGCCGTCGAGCCAGTTTAGGGAACTGACATTCCACTGCGAACTCTCCGCCCCGGTCCATGTGTAGCCGGTTGGCTCGGCGGTCGTCACGGCTGCCCATCCGCCGGCGATGGTGATCGCAAGCAGGATGGCGATGCAGACCTTCGCCCGCTGGAGTCCTCGGCCGACGCGTCGTCGCTGAAGTTTCTTGTTCATGTGGCAGGACGCTTTCGTGCGCTGGGGAGCGGGATAAGCCGACAGCTCCGATGATTCGGACCGAGGAGAACATCGATGGTTCTAGGGGAACCCATGCGTCAAAGCCACCAGTCCCTCGAAAGGGGTGGTGCCCTTGCTGTCCTCATCCGGGTGTGAACACGAGCTTTGAACCATCGAGAGCCGCGTAGGATCGTCACTCCGAAGTCGGCCATCGCTGATGGGGAGCAGGTGAACGGAGCATTGAGGGCATCGGTCACGCGAGGCTGCACTTCGCTGATGCGGCACGAGTCGATCGAGACCACCCTGCGGTTCGACGTGGGCACCGACGCTCGAGCGAAGGCCGACGCCGCGTGGGCCGCGTTCGAGGCGGCGGGGCGGCAGAACGTGGGGGTGTCAGGTAACAGTTTGGCTAACAGTGCCCCTTCCGACCCGCCTCCACCCGCCGCCGCAAATTGTCGTAAACCCAAACGGCGGCAGGTGGTTATCCCAAGTGAGGCTGCTGGGGCTCGAACCCAGGACCAACGGATTAAAAGTCCGATGCTCTACCGACTGAGCTACAGCCTCGGGATCAATCCTACCGAAGGCTGAAACACGGGCAACCGCACGCGCGTGCCGTCGCCGACCGCCGCCGGACTCGTTGCCGGAATCGCCACCGGACGCCCGGGCTGGTATCGCCGGGCAGCCCGGCTTCTCCCGCGACTTCCGCGTCTCAGCGGGAGGCCGCGGCACCCGCCAGCCACGCCATGGCATTGGTGAGCAGCGTCGTGAACTCGGCCCGCTTGAAGTCGTCCGGATGGCCCAGCGACGTGTAGAACGATCGGCCGCCGTCCGCCCGCGTGAACGTCCACGCCACCGGCTCCTCCTTCTCGATGCCCTGTGCCCTGCCCCGCACGAGTTCCATGGTGCCCGGCAGCAGCGGTGCCACCTGGTAGAGGCCGCCGGGCGCGGGAAACTCCGCGGCCGGAATCCCCTTCAGGATCGGATGCTCGCGGGCCTCGGGCAGCGTCCAGGCCGTCGTCGGCAGGTCCCGCGAGTAGTGGTTGGTATAGCTGCCGCCGAAGACGGTCGCGTCGATGTCGGGCCAGTCGGCAAGCCCCTCGGGCGGCGGCTTGTTCCGCAGGTGGAAGGCATGGCTTGCGGTACGGATGCCAAGCACCGGTTTTCCTGCGGCGACGTGGGCCTTCAGCACCGCGAGCTGGTCGGCCGGCAGCGGACGGCGGCGGGCGCTCACCATGAGGATGTCGGCCGACTTCACGGCGTCGATCCCGGGAAACGAGGCCTGGGACTTCTCGTCGAGCCAGACGAACGACACCCGGTATGCCTTGCCGAGATGCTCGCGGGCGAACGGCGGCAGGGTCTCGGCCGTCTTGTATTCCTCCTCCCCCTGCACGATCACGACGTGCGGCCGCGTGTCGTCGGGAAACCGGTATTCCCGGCCGTCGAGGAAATCGCCGCTCACGAGCGTCGGGCACCAGTGCCGCTCGATGTGCTCCACGACCAGGTCGGTGCCGGTGTGGTGGTTCACGAACGGGGCCCGGGCGGGGTTGTACATGGTGTCGGTCAGGTCGCGGACGAGCGCCACGTCGAGCCCCTGGCGGACCATCTGCCGGATCGCGAACGGCCGGCCGAGCACGCACATGTTGGTGTGCACGCCCATCACGATCAGATGCTTGATGCCCCGCTGCCGCAACAGGTTGTAGGCCTCGGCCGAATCGGTGATCGCGTCGCCATCGACGATCTCGAGTGTGGCAATCTGCCGAGTCCACGGATACGGATCCCCCTTCTTCCAGGAGGTCTCGCAGTCGCAGCCGCCGTCGGAGTCGTCGATCGGCAGCTGGCCCTCACGGGCGGGGTCGAGATGGCACCACCGCTCCAGCGGCACGACCGGCTCCGCGGCCGGCGCCGCCTGGGCCAGCCGGCGGCCGGGATGCCCCTCGTAGAACTTCATCGTGTCGCTCGGGGCGTGGATGATGAAGACGCCGCGGGCCCGCGCCGCCTCGAGCATGTCGTTCATCCGCGGTGCCATCGCCGCCACGCGGCGGGCGGCCGCCGGGCAAGTGTGGGCGTCCCACATGTCGCAGACCACGATCGCCGTCTCCCGCGGAGCCCATTCCACCCGTCGGGTCACGGCATGCTGCCGCCCGTTGCCGGGCGCCACATCCTCGCGGCTGCGGAGGTGCAGCGCGAGTGGATCGGCGGCCACGGCCAGCGCCACACTCGCGGCCCAGGCCGACACGGCCGCGAGGCACGCTCCGGCGACGCGGCGGGGCGGCATTGCGCTGGGGAAGCGTCGTGGTCGTTGCACGGAGTCTGGCTCCTGTGGTGTGGGCGGCCCGGACATCCACGTGTGGATACGCCCTGTGGCCGGAGGTGTCAAACGACCCGCGGGTTGGCGGGGTGTTGGCCGCGAGCGATACTGCCAAGTGCGCTGCCGGTCCGCGCCGAGTCTGGCCGACGCCGACGGCCTGTTCGACGATCGCTACGCCACGCCCTGCGACGCCGGGCGGACGGCCGGCTCACCCGGGCTGCGGCGGTCGTCCGCGATCCGAACACCGCATCCCACCCGAAGGAGCACGCATGTCCCGACCGACCGATGTCCGCGTGACCGGCGCAGCCGTCTTCCTGATTCCGGTCCGCACGCGGATGCCGCTGAAGTTCGGCGCGCAGATCGTCGATTCGGTGACCTGCGGCCGGGTGGCCGTTGAGGTGGAGGACGCCGCCGGCCACCGGGCAGTGGGCTGGGGTGAGACGCCGCTCTCCGCCCAATGGGGCTGGCCGTCGGCGGAGCCGCACGGTCTGCGGGAGCAGGCGATGATCCGGCTGGTGCAGCGGTGCGCCGCGGCGCTGGTCGACTTTCCCGAAGCGGGGCACGCCCTCGAAATCGGCCACGCCTTCCGGCACGCGGCGCTCGACGGCCTCGCCGCCGCGGCCCACGAGCCGCCGCTTGCGGAGCAGATTCCCGAACTGGCGGCGCTGATCTGCTGGAGCCCGTTCGATCTCGCGCTCCACGACGCCTTCGGTACGCTCCACGGCCTCGACGTGTACGCCACCTACGGCCGCGACTTCCTCACCCGGGACCTGGCCGACCTGTACGGCCGCGCCGAGGAGCGGCGGCGGTTCGAGGGCCGCTATCCGGCCGAGTTTCTCGTGCAGGATCCGCCCGCCGCTCTGCCGGCCTGGCATCTGATCGGCGGCCTCGATCCGCTCGCCCCGGACGAGCTCCGCGGCGACGAGCCGCAGGACGGGCATCCCGTGCTCCTCGGCGACTGGATCGACCGCGACGGGCTCGACTCGCTCAAGGTGAAGCTCCGCGGCAACGACCTCGCCTGGGACATCGACCGGCTCGTCCGCGCCGGCAGGATCGGCATGGAGCACGGCGTGAAAAACTTCTGCGCCGACTTCAACTGCACGGTCACCGATCCCGCCTACGTGCACGCCGCGCTCGACGCCGTGGCGGAGCGGCTGCCGGCGATGCCCGGACTGATCCGCTACGTCGAGCAGCCCTTCCCCTACGACCTCGTCGCCAGCCCGATCGACGTCCATTCGATCTCCGCCCGCACGCTCCTGCTCCTCGACGAGAGCGCGCACGATTGGACGCACGTGTCGCGGGGCCGCGACCTGGGCTGGAACGGCGTGGCGCTCAAGACCTGCAAGACGCAGTCGGGCGCGCTGCTCTCGCTCTGCTGGGCCCGGGAGCAGGGCATGGCGATCATGGTGCAGGACCTCACCAACCCGATGCTGGCGATCATTCCGCATCTGCGGCTGGCCGCCCACGCGGGCACGTTCGCCGGCGTGGAGACGAACGCCAGCCAGTTCTACCCCGAGGCGTCGCTGCCCGAGGCGGCCGTGCACCCGGGTATGTATCGCCGACGGAACGGCCAGGTGCGGCTCGACAGCCTGCGCGGTCCGGGCTTCGGCATGCGGGTGGCCGAGATCGCGCGGCCGCTGCCTTCGCCGACGGCGGCGTCAGGCACGCTGGCCGACGCCGGCACTGCGGGCAGGCTCTGAGTGGCCGCCCTGCCTGGGAAGTGCCCGCCCTGCCTGGGAAGTGCCCGAGAGAGGACTTGAACCTCCACCCAGTTACCTGGACAAGAACCTGAATCTTGCGCGTCTGCCAATTCCGCCACTCGGGCGAGTGGGCCGCTGTCGCGGCACTCCTTTTAGGCTACCAGCCGCTCCTGCGGACGCAAGATGGCCGACGGCAGCCGCTATTCCACCGTCACGCTCTTCGCCAGGTTTCGCGGCTTGTCGACATCGCAGCCGCGGAGCACGGCCACGTGGTAGGCGAGCAGCTGCAGCGGCACCACCGCCACGATCGGCTGGAGGAACTCAGGCACCTCTGGCATCTCGATCACATCGTCGGCGATCTGGCCGATCCGATCATCGCCGGCGCTGGCGATTGCGATCACCGGCCCCTTCCGCGCCTTGATCTCCTCCACGTTGAGCAGCACCTTGTCGTAGACGGCCCCCTGCGGGATCAGGAACACGCTTGGGGTGGAGCGGTCGACAAGGGCGATGGGGCCGTGCTTCATCTCCGCGGCCGGGTAGCCCTCGGCGTGGATGTAGGAGATCTCCTTGAGCTTCAGCGCGCCCTCGAGCGCCACCGGGAAGTTGTATTGTCGGCCCAGGTAGAGAAACGTGCTCGCGTCGCGGTACCGCTCGGCGATCCGCCGGATGGCCGCATCCGATTCCAGCGCCGCCGTCACGAGGTCGGGCAGTCGCTCGAGCGCGTCGATGAATTCGAGACCCCGCTCGTAGCTCATGTGCCGCAGCCGGCCGAAGTAGAGGGCCAGCAGCGCGAGCACCACGCACTGGCTGGTGAAGGCCTTCGTGCTCGCCACGCCGATCTCGGGGCCGGCGTGCAGGTAGATGCCGCCGTCGGCCTCGGTGGCGATCGTGCTGCCCACCACGTTGCAGATCGCCAGCGTGGGATGCCCCTTGCGCTTGATCTCGCGGAGCGCGGCCAGCGTGTCGGCCGTCTCGCCCGACTGCGTGATCGCGAAGAGCAGCGTGCCCTCGTCGATCGGCGGGTTGCGATAGCGGAGTTCGCTGGCGTATTCCACCTCGACCGGCAGCCGGGCGAACTCCTCGATCAGGTATTCGCCGATCAGCGCCGCGTGCCAGCTGGTGCCGCAGCCGGTGAGCACGATCCGGTTCACCCGCTGCAGCTGCCGTGGCGTGAGGTTCAGGCCGCCGAACACCGCCGTCGCGTCGTCCCGCGACAGCCGGCCCCGCATGGCGGCGCGGATGGTCTCGGGCTGCTCGTGGATCTCCTTGAGCATGAAGTGGTCGAAACCGCCCATGCCGACGTCGGCCGCCGACATCTCCAGCGGCCGCACCGCCGGCTCGACCCGGCCGGTGTCGCGGTGGATGACGCGGAGCGAAGCCGACGTGACCACGGCCAGTTCGTGGTCCGCGAGGTAGACGATCCGGTCGGCGTGGCCGGCCAGCGGATTGGCGTCGCTGGCGACGAAGTGCTCGCCGTCGCCCACGCCCACCACCAGCGGGCTGCCCAGCCTCGCGGCCACCAGCATGTCGGGTCGCTCCCGGAAGAGCACGAGCAAGCCGTAGGTGCCGCGGAGCTGCGCGATCGCCTCCCGCACGGCCACCACCCAGGGCGTGTCGGCGGGGTCGTCGGCCACGCGGCGGCCGGCGGAAAGCGCCCGCGAGAGGCAGCTGTCGATGAGGTGGGCGATCACCTCGGTGTCGGTCTCCGAACGGAAGACGTAGCCCTCGGCCTCGAGCCGGTCCTTGAGCACGCGGTAGTTCTCGATGACGCCGTTGTGGACCACCGCCACGCTCGGGCCAGTGTCGCCGCGCCCGACCCGCTCGACCGCCGCCGCCTCACCGCCGAGATGCGGATGGGCGTTGCCGTCGGTGGGAGCGCCGTGCGTGGCCCAGCGGGTGTGGCCGATGCCGATCGAGCTGTCGGGCACGCCCTCCCGCACCAGCGCCTCCAGCCGCGCCAGGCGGCCGGCCGCCTTCATCACGTGCAGGCCACCCGCGTCGGGCAGCAGGGCGATGCCCGCGGAGTCGTAGCCGCGGTACTCCAGCCTCCGCAGCCCCTCGAGGATGAGGTCGGTGGCACGGCGAAACCCGACGTATCCGACGATGCCGCACATGGTGTGTCCTCGGAAAGGATGGCCAGTTCCCGGGGAACGCCCGGGCGAGGGGAACTGTACTGGCATGGCCCGCCCGCGGACCACACGAGTATCCTGCGGCGAAAAGGGTTTTTGCCATGAATCGACACGCCGCCCTGATCGTGATTCCCGCCCGGCTTTCCAGTCAGCGGCTGCCTCGCAAGATGCTGCTGGCGGAGACCGGCCGCACGCTCATCGAGCACACGTGGCGGGCCGCGGCCGGCTCGACCCGCGCCGCGGAGGTGATCGTGGCCACCGACAGCGGTGAGATCGCCGCCGCCGTGCAGGCCTTCGGCGGCCGCGCGGTGATGACGTCGCCCGAGGCGGCCAGCGGCACCGCCCGGATCGTGGAGGCCTTGCCGCGGCTGCCCGCGACCGACGTGATCGTCAACGTGCAAGGGGACGAGCCTGAATTGGCCGCTGCCGCGATCGATGCCGCCATCGACCTGCTCGACCGCTGCCCGCAGGCGGGCGTGGCCACGCTCGTCACGCCGATGCGCCGCGGCGACGACCTGCAGGATCCCGCCGCCGTGAAAGCCGTGCTCACGCCCTGGCGCGAGTCGGCCACCGGCCCGGCCCTGCCCGACGCCTGGCGGGCGATCTATTTCAGCCGGGCTGCGGTACCGGCGGCCCGAGACTGGTCCGACTCGCTCCTCGCGGCCTCGCCGCCGCTCTACTGGCAGCACGTCGGGCTCTACGCCTACCGCCGCAGCGTGCTCGAGGCGTGGAACTCGCTGCCGGAGTCGCGGCTGGCCGCCCTGGAGAGCCTGGAGCAGCTGCGGGTGATCGAGGCCGGCATTCCGATCGCGGCCGCGGCGATCGACCACGCCGCCCGAGGCATCGACACGCCGAGGGATTACGCCGCGTTCGTGACGCGGTGTCTCAGGCCCGCTTCTCCACCGGCACGATGAGGACGCTCGCCGCTGCCTGCGTGAGCACCGCCTCCGACGTGCTGCCGAGCAGCCAGCGGGAGAAGGCGTCGGTCGGCGTGCGGCCGAGCACGATCAGGTCGGTGCCGTCCTGCTTCGCGTGCTGCAGGATCTTCTCGGCAGGATTTCCCTCGACCACGATCGGCTGCGTGCCACGGAAGGCTTGCGGCAGCGTCGCCTGCGCCGCGGCGACCGCCGTGCCCAGCGCCGACACCTCGTCGTCGTGCTCCTGCTCCCATGCCTGCGCGATCGCGGCGGTGTCGGGGTCGCGGATCCGCTTCTCGAGCCAGGGCGGGAGCGGGCCGGCCAGGAGCGACTCCGCCACGCCGATGACCGAGCCCTGGGTGTTCGCGGGCCAGTGCAGCCCACCGCTGACGACCGCGATCGCCGCGGCGCTGGCGGGCCGATGGCAGACGAGCACCCGCAGGCCGCGGTCGGCCGGCGGCGCGACGCGGACGACCAGCACCGGCAGGTCGGCTCCGTGCACCACCGCCCGCGACACGCTGCCGAGCAGGAATCGCTCCAGAGATCCGTGGCCGCGGGCGCCGACGACGAGCAGGTCGGCCCGCCACTTCGCCGCCGACTCGAGCAATCCCACTGCGGCCGGCTGGGCCAGGGCGATCGATTCCGGCGGCGTCGCCATGCCGCGGGGCAGCAGCGCGGAGGCCTCCTCGAACACCGCGGCGGTGGCGCCGTCGATGAGGGCCTGCGGCCGGCCCGGCAGCCGCTTCTGCAGCTCCAGCGGCGAGAAGTAGACGGCGACCGCATCGCGGGCGGGGTCGATGAGGCTGGCCGCCATCTTCACGGCGTCCAGCGACGACGCCGAACCATCCACGCCGATCAGTATCCGCATCGCAGGGGCTCCTCGAGGCTTCTGTGTCGCCACAGTCTACGCGGAATTCGGCCGGCGGGCTGCCCGCCAGCGAATTCGCCGGCGGTCAGCGTCCGTCAGGCGATCCACACCTTCGCTGGCTCGCCGGGTACCTCCCGCACGAGCCGCGGCACGGCGTAGCCGGGGAGTGTGCCCCGCAGCCCGGCGTGCAGTGCCGCGGCCGCTGCCTCGGAGACCTCGAAGTGGGACGTGCCGACCACCCTGTCGAGCAGGTGAAGGTAGTAGGGGATCACACCCAGGTCGACGAGCCGCTCGGAGAGATCTTTCAGCACGTCGAGCGAGTCGTTCACGCCCTCCAGGAGCACGGCCTGATTGAGCAGGATCGCCCGGGCCGCAGCGAGCCGGGACAGGGCAGCCGCGACGGAGTCGTCGAGCTCCGCCGGATGATTGGCGTGGACCACGACGACGCAGGCCAGCCGCGTGCCTGCGAGCGTCGCCGCCAAGCGGTCGGTCACCCGCGACGGCAGCACGATCGGCAGCCGGGAGTGGATCCGCAGCCGGCGAACGTGCGGCAGCGACTCGACGCGGGCCACGAGTCTTTCGAGCCGGTCGTCGTCGAGCAGGAGCGGGTCGCCCCCCGACAGGATCACCTCGTGGATCGACGCGTCGGCCGCGACGGCGTCGAGGGCGGCGTCGAGGCCGGCCTGGTCGACCCCGCTCTCGGCGTAGGGAAACTCGCGGCGGAAGCAGTAGCGGCAGTTGACCGCGCACCCGCCGGCGGCGAGGAGCAGCACCCGGCCCGCGTACTTGCGGACGAGGGCCGGCGCCGCAAGCGCCGCCTGTTCCGCGAGCGGGTCGGCCGAGAAACCCTCCGCTGTCTCGAGTTCCGCCGGCCGCGGCAGCACCTGCAGCAGCAGCGGATCGTGCGGGTCGCCCCGCCTCATTCGGGCGACGAAGCCGCGTGGTACGAGCAGCGGGAAGCCGTTCGCCGCGCGGGCGGTCGGTTCGGCCAGCGCCGCATCGAGGCCGAGCATCCGGCAGAGTTCGGCCGGGTCGCGAATCGCGTCGGCCAGCTCGCGACGCCAGGCGTCGGTGCGGGAGCCGCCGCCCGAACCACGATCGTCGTGCCGGTCGTCGCGCATGGCGGCGGTTGAGCGTGATGGCATGGCAGCGGCGCCGGAGGGCGAACGTCCTGCAGGGACCGTGGCGACGGGCAGCCCGGATGTGCGGCGGGCGTCCGGTTCGCCGTCGCGGGTTGACAGTTCGTGGGCCGCGATGTTCCATCATACGGCACGCCGGGCCTGTCCGGGCCCGGGTGGATACCGTACCGCAGAGGCGAAAATCAGTGGCTGGCTACAACACGAGCGAATTCAAGAAGGGTCTGAAGGTCCAGATCGACGGCGACCCCTACATCATGATCGAGTGCAACTTCGTCAAGCCTGGGAAGGGGCAGGCGCTCTACAAGTGCAAGCTGCGGAATCTGCTGCGGAACACCGTGCTCGACCGCACCTACAAGAGCGGCGATTCGCTCGACGCCGCCGACATCAGCACGATCGACGCACAGTTCCTCTACAAGCAGGGGGAGATGTTCGTCTTCATGGACAACGCCAGCTACGAGCAGTACGAGCTCTCGAAGGAGCAGGTGGACGAGGCCTGGAAGTGGATCAAGGAAGGCACCGTCTGCTCGATGCTGCTCTACAACGGCAACCCGATCTCGATGGAGCCGC
>JBIJCD010000458.1:0-3056 GCA_044344895.1 Pirellulales bacterium
GACCCGATCGTCGGCCCGCGCCTGCCGCCAGGCCGCGATGTATTCGAGCGCCTCGGCGAGGTAGAAGTCCTCCAGCGTGTCGTAGAGCACGACGCGGAAGCCTGGCCGCGACAGCCGCACCAGATCCTCCGGGCCGAGGGCTGCCGCATCGCGGATGATTTCGGCGTCGAGCGTGGTGTAGTCCCACCACTCGGGAGCGACCCTGCTCAGCGGCCTCGCCATTGGAGTTTCCTCTTCGTATGGACTGACTGTGAGATCGTGAGGCTAGCCCGTCGAGGATGGTTCCTCAAGTGCGGCGGTGCGGCGACTGCTGCGGAATGAAAGCATCCGCTCGTGACGTGGAAGGCGTTGAGGCATCGTAGCCGACGGTGGCTCACGCCGGGCGGGCCGGAAGGCTAGAATCCACTGGGTTCGGTTGCACGCGAGATGCGGGAGATGAAGCCATGAGCAGGCTCCTGGTCGGGCTGGCGGTGTGGTGGGGGCTGGTCCTGTCCACGGCGGGCGCGGTCGCCGAGCCCGCCGTTGGTCCAGCGCTTCAGGCTGGTGCCGCCGTCGCCGACATCACTCCCGAGGTCGGCGCGGCGATCGTGGGTGGCTTCACGCCCGCTCCGTCGAAGGCCGTTCACGATCCGCTCCACGCACGCTGTCTCGTGCTCGATGACGGCGCGAAGCGTATCGTGCTGGTGGTGGTCGACCTGCTGGGTATCCATCGGCAGGTGAGCGACGAGGCCCGCCGGCGGATCCAGGAACGGCACGGCATCCATCGAGATGCCGTGCTCATCTCGGCCACCCACACTCATTCCGCGACGAGTGCGATCGGCGGCCCGTCGGAGCCGCCCGCCGATGGTCGGCCGACGCTCGAACCGTATCAGGAACTGGTCGTCGGCCGGATCGTCGACGGCGTGGGCAGGGCGATCGCGGCGCTGCGGCCGGCCGAGGCGGGGTTCGGCACGGCTCAGGCCCCTGACCACGTCTTCAACCGCCGTTGGTTCATGAAGCCCGGCGCGATGCCGCCCAACCCCTTCGGCGAGATCGACCAGGTAAAGATGAACCCGCCGGCCGGCAGCGCCGACCTGCGCGAGCCGGCCGGCCCCACGAATCCCAGCGTGTCGTTCCTTTCTGTCCGGGAGCCGGGAGGCCGGCCGATCGCCCTCTTCGCCTCGTATGGCCTGCACTACGTCGGTGGCGTCGGGGACGGCGAGATCTCCGCCGACTACTTCGCCCTCTTCGCCGCCGAGGTGGCCCGGCTCCTCCAACCCGCCGACGCGGGGCCCGCCATGGTGGCGATGATGGCCAATGGCGCCAGCGGCGACATCAATAACATCAATTTCCGGACTCCGCGGCCGCGACAGGAGCCGTATGCGCAGATGCGAGTGGTGGCCCACGACGTTGCCCGCCGCGTGGCCGAGGCGTTACCGGCCGTCGCCCACTCGCGGTCCATCGATCTCGACGCCCGGTCCCGGGAGCTGGAGGCGCTCCGCCGCGTACCGACGCCGGAGCAGGTCGCCTGGGCCACGAAGACGCTCGAGGGCCCCGAGCCGCCCCCGGGCAAGGCCGACCTGCCCCGGATCTACGCCCGGCGAACGCTCGCGCTCGCCGGTGAGCCGAAGACCGCGAAGCTGCCGCTGCAGGTGCTGCGGATCGGGCCCGGAGTCATCGCCACCATGCCCTGCGAGGTGTTCTGCGAGATCGGCCAGGAGTTCCTGGAACGGTCGGCGATCTCACCGGCGATCTTCGTCTCGCTGGCCCACGGTTACTTCGGTTATCTACCTTCGGCCCGGCAGCATCGGCTCGGTGGCTACGAGACCTGGCTGGGTACGAACAAGCTCGAGCCCGCCGCGGCCGCGGCCATGGTCGACGCGCTGGTCCAGATGACGAAGGAGCTCGCGGCGGCGGTGCCGTCGACGCCCGAGCAGGTCAAGGCGGCCACCGTCGTGGCGCCCGGCCACTCGCTGCGGCTCGCGGCCGCCGAGCCTGCCGTCGTCGATCCGGTGGCGATCACGTTCGATGAGCAGGGCCGACCCTATGTCGTCGAGTACCGCGATTATCCGCAGGGGCCGCCGGCGGGATCCCCCGCGCTGTCGCGGATCGTGCGGCTCGACGACCGGGATGGCGACGGCTTCTTCGAGGGCTCCACCGTCGTCGCCGACTCCGTGCCGTTCGCGCAGGGGGTGCTGGCGGTCCGTGGCGGGCTGCTCGTCACGGCGGCCCCCGACCTGCTGATGCTCGTCGACGACGACGGCGACGGCCGGGCCGACCGCCGCGAGGTTCTGGCCACCGGCTTCAAGGTGGCCAACCCGCAGCTGCGCGCCGCGTGTCCGCAGATCGACATCGACAACGGCGTCTCCATCACCGGCGGACTCTCGGGCGGTGTCGTCACCAGGCCCGGCCAGCCGGGGAGCACCGGGGTGTCGATCGATCGCCGCGACGTGAAGATCGACCTCGCCAGCGGCCGGATCTCGGCCGCGGCGGGTTTTGGTCAGTTCGGGAACGCGTTCGACGACCTCGGCCGCCGGTTCACCACGAGCAACCGCAACCCCGTGATCGCGGTGCGGCTGCCCGCCGAGGCGCTCGCCCGCAACACGGCCGTCGATCTCGGCGGCGGCTACGAGGACGTGGCGCCCAGCGGGGCGGCCAGCCGGGTGTTTCCGATCGCCGAGACGCACGCGACCGCGGCCTCCCACACCGGCACGCACACCTCGGCCTGCGGCCTGTCGATTTTTCGTGGCGATCTGCTGGGCGCAGACGCCGTGGGTGATGCATTCATCTGCGAACCGGTGTCGCACCTCGTCACCCGCCGCCGGCTGCGGTCTAGTGGCGCGAGCTTCACGAGCGACCGCGTCGGGGCCGAGGGCACGGAGTTCCTGGCCTCCCGCGATCCGTGGTTTCGTCCAGTCTTCACCGCCACCGGGCCCGACGGCGCACTGTGGGTCGTCGACATGTGCCGCCGTACGGTCGAGCACCCGCAGTACATGCCGCCCGGGCTTGCGGAGACGCTCGACTTGCGGGCCGGCGACCGGGCGGGCCGGATCTGGAGGATCCAGCGGGACGGCCTC
>JBIJCD010000459.1:0-3051 GCA_044344895.1 Pirellulales bacterium
GCTGAGCCCCGACGGATCCACGCTCTACGTCAACGAGAGCGTGCAGCGGAACGTGTGGGCCTTCCCGGTGCGGGCCGACCGCACGCTCGGCGAGAAGCGGCTCATCCGCCAGTTCCCCGACCACGGGTTCGACGGCATGCGGTGCGACGCCGCCGGAAACCTCCACATCACGCGGTATGGCAAGGGCACGGTCGTGGTGATGACCCCCGCAGGCGACATCCTCCGGGAGGTGGACGTGCTGGGATCGAAGCCGAGCAACATCTGCTTCGGCGGCCCCGATGGCCGAACGGTCTACGTGACCGAGGTGGAGCACACGCGACTGGTGCGGTACCGTACCGACGTGCCGGGGCTGTCGTTCGGCAGGTTCACGCCGGCTGCGGGTCGCTGATGAAAGACTGGCGGATGGAGAGGCGAGGGGTCGCCCGTGCTCCGAGAGCCGGCGTAGCTGACAAGCGGAGCCATGGATGGCGGAGCGCAGTCAGCTCCGAGAGAGCGGAGGCCTGGAAGGCCGGAGCAAACGTCCGGCGACGGGGCACGGGCGGCCCCGGCAGGTCGCATGTGTGGCCACAGCCACCGCGAAGTCATCGCAAGACCAAGAAGACCGCCCGGAGCCGGACGCCGTGACTCTCCCGACCGCCGCCGACCTGGCCGCCGCGCTGCACGTGCAAAAAGCGCTACCGCTGTTCACCTGCGGTGACCCTGCCGCCGGCGTCCGGGTGCTCGAGTCCCTGCACGCGGCCGGCTTCCGGATCGTCGAGTTCACCAACCGTGCGCCCGGCAACGTCGACGTCTTCCGCACGCTCGCCGCCGAGGGAGTCCGGCGGCTGCCCGGGCTCGTGCTGGGCGCGGGCACGATCCTCGACGTGCCGCAGGCCGAGGCGTTTCATGCGGCCGGCGCGGCGTTCATCGTCGCGCCGCACCTCGACGAGGAGGTGGGCCGCTGGTGTGCCGCCCGCGGCGTGCCCTGGTGCCCCGGCACCGGCACCGTGACGGAGATGCTCCGCGGCCACCGGCTCGGGGCAGCCGTGATCAAGGTGTTTCCGGCCGACGCCCTCGGTGGCCCGGCCTTCCTCAAGGCCGTCCGTGGGCCGCTCCCCTGGCTGCCGCTCATGCCCTCGGGAGGCGTGACGCTCGACGACGACAATCTCCGCGATTGGTTCGCCGCCAACGCCCACTGCGTCGGCATCGGCAGCCAGCTCGTCGATGCTTCCCTGATCGCCACCAGCCGATTCGACACGATCGCCGAGCGTGCACGGCGGCTTGCCACCAGCCTCGCCGCCATCGGGTGATCTCCATGTCGCTGGTCATCGTCGCCGCCGCCATCGTCGCGCTGGTGCTGCTCGTCGCCTGGTTGAAGGTGCATCCCTTCCTGGCGTTCGTGCTGGTGGCGGCCGCGGCGGGGCTAGCGCTGGGAATGCCGGCGGAAGCCATCCCGGCGGCGATCCGCAAGGGAATCGGCGACGTCTTCGGCTCGCTGGCGATCGTGATCGTGGCCGGGGCGATGCTCGGCCGGCTGGTCGTCGAGAGCGGGGCAGCGGGACGGATCGCCCAGACGCTCGTGGCGGCGTTCGGCGAGCGGCGGATGGCCTGGGCCATGGCGGTCACCGGGTTCATCGTGGGGATCCCGCTGTTCTACGGCGTCGGCTTCGTGCTCCTGGTGCCGATCATCTTCGCGGTCATCGGTCGCTACGGGCTGCCGCCGCTGGCCGTCGGCTTGCCGGCGCTGGCCGCGATGAGCGTGGCCCATGGCCTGTTGCCGCCGCACCCCGCCCCCACGGCGCTCGTGAAGGCGTTCGACGCCAGCCTCGGGCTGACGCTCCTCTACGGCGTCGCGATCGCGGTGCCGGCGATCATCCTCGCCGGCCCGGTGTTCGCCCGCACGCTCACGCGGATCAAGGCCCGGCCGCTCGCCGGCCTCGCCGAAACGCGGCAGGCCCCGGCGGCCGACCCGCCCGGTGCAATCGTGAGCGTGGTGACGGCTCTGCTGCCGGTCGCCGTGCTCATGGCGACCGCCTGCCTGGCGGCCGTGCTTCCGGCCGACGGCCCGTGGGGAAGCATCGTGCGGTTTGCGGGCGACGCCGACTGCGTGATGATCGCGTCGCTCGCCGTCGCCGCGATCACGCTCGGCCTGCTGCGGGGCCGCCGGCTGCCCGACGTGATGGAGACCTACACCGCGGCGATCGGCGACGTGGCGTCGATCCTGCTCGTCGTCGCCGGCTCGGGCGCGTTCAAGGAAGTGCTCGTGGCCAGCGGCGTCAACGCAGCGATCGGCCGGTCGCTCGGCGGCCTGGCGATCGATCCGCTCATCCTCGCCTGGCTGGTCACCGCTGCCATCCGGATCTGCGTCGGCTCGGCCACCGTGGCCGGCCTCACCGCAGCCGGCATCCTCGGCCCGCTGGCCGGGGCCGGTGGGGCCGATCCCAACCTGATGGTGCTCGCCATCGGCTCCGGCAGCCTCGCCTGCTCCCACGTCAACGACGGCGCCTTCTGGATGTTCAAGGAATACTTCAACGTCAGCATCGCCGACACGCTCCGCAGCTGGACGGTGATGGAGACGATCGTCTCGCTCGTGGGCCTCGCCGGCGTGCTCGTGCTCGCCCGCCTGCTGCCCTCCTGATCCACCGTCAGCCTCCGACTCGTCCAGGAACCGACCGCCATGTTCGCCATCGACGCTCACCTCGACCTCTCGATGAACGCGCTCGAGTGGAACCGCGACCTGCGGCAGCCCGCCGCCGCCATCAACTCGCGGGAGCGGGCCCGCAACCTCACCGACAAGCCAGACCGCGGCAACGCGACCGTGTCGTTGCCTGACCTGCGCCGCGGCGGCTTCGGCCTGGTGGTGGCCACGCAGATCGCCCGGTTCGTCGCCCCCGACAACCCGCTGCCCGGCTGGAACTCCCCCGAGCAGGCCTGGGCGCAGACCCAGGGCCAGCTCGCGTGGTATCGCGCGATGGAAGACGCGGGCGAACTGGTGCAGATCGTCGACCGCCGTGGCCTCGACGCCCACGTGGCCCGCTGGCAGGCGGCGATGGCGTCGGGTGGCGACACCTC
>JBIJCD010000460.1:0-3046 GCA_044344895.1 Pirellulales bacterium
GTGATGCCGCCGCGGCTCCCGCTCGACGTGGTGACCCACGGCCGCCGCCCGACCACGGTCACGGCCCTGGCCGCCTCGCCCCACGGGGAGGCGATCGCGATCGGCGGTCGGAAGCAGGTGCTGCTCTACCACACTGGCAGCCTCGACTTCCTGGGCGTACTGCCGTTTCCCGAGGGCGTCGTGAAGGCGGTTCGCTTCACCCGTAACGGCAGACTCCTGCTCGCGGCCGGGGGAGTGGCGGCGAAGAGCGGCCGGGTTGTCGTCTGGGACGTGGCCACGGCGGCCCGCGTGGCCGAGGTGGGCGACGAGTTCGACGAGGTGCTCGCGGCCGACATCTCGCCCGACCAACGGCTGGTGGCCCTGGGCGGGCCGGCGAAGGTGGTCCGCATCCTGGCCACGGCGGACGGCGCGATGGAGGGCGAGATCCGTCGGCACACCGACTGGATCACGGCGCTGGAGTTCTCTCCCGACGGCAGACTGCTCGCCACCGGCGACCGGTCCGGCAACCTGCGTCTCTGGGAGACCCGTGGCACGCGGGACGCGGGCGTGCTCAAGGGGCACACCGGGCCGATCACGGCCGTCGCCTGGCGCGGCGACGGCGCGGTGCTCGCCAGCACTTCGGCAGACGGGTCGGTGCGGCTCTGGGATCCGAAGGAGGCGAAACAGGTGAAGACCTGGGCGGCGCACGGTGGCGGCGCCGAGTCGGTCGTCTGGCTCGCCGACGGGCGACTCGCGACGACGGGCCGCGACCGACGGGCGAAGCTGTGGAAGGGGGAAGGTGGCCTGGAGAGGGAGACGACGCCGCTGGGGGAGATCGGTACCGGCGTCGCGGTGACGGCCGACGGCGCGCGGATCCTGGCCGGCGACTGGGGGGGCGGCGTGACGGTGTTCACCGCGGCCGATGGCAAGCCGGCCGGCGTTCTCGACGCCAATCCCCCCAAGGTCGAGGCCCGGATCCGAGCCGCGGAGCAGACCCTGGCGGAGGTGGCCGCCGCGGGGCAGACGGTGGCCGAGAAGGCGAAAGCCGCCGCCGAGGCGCTGGCGGCGGCGGAATCGCAGATGGCCGCGGCCCGCAAGGCGGCCGAAGAGGCGACCGCCGAGTTCGAAGCCGCGAAGGCCCGCGAAGCCGAGGCGGCCAAGGCCGTGGAACGCTGGAAGGCCGAAGCCGAGTTCTCCCGCGGGTCATCCCCCGCCAAATGACGTCCGCCGCCGCCATGCCCGCGTTTGGGCAGCTCGGTGGCCCTTGCCGATCCTTCGCTCGGCGTCGCGACAGTCGCGGATGCTTTCGGCGGAGTCGGTCGGGGGCCCGCACAGAAGCCGGTGAACTTTGTCTCCGCCGCAGGACGATCCATCCCGCTGGAGCCAGATGTCGACAAAGTCCGCCGGCGCCGAGCAGGCCACCGCCGGCTCCGAATCCGCTCCGCTTCTCGGCCCCGCCCCCTTCGTCGCGCACCGGAGCCGGGCTGAACCTCAATCCGACGCGCGGTGGCGGACGATCTCCCCCTCCACCATGTAGATCACATCCTCGGCGATGTTCGTCGCCATGTCCGCGATCCGCTCGATGTGCTTCGAGACCGAGTTGATCCGCAGCAGGTTCTCCACCTCCTCGGGGTCGTCCTTGATGCCGCGCAGCACGCGGTGCCGGATCTGCAGACGGGCCTCGTCGACGACGTCGTCCTCCTCGCGGATCTGCCGGGCCAGCGACGGGTCGCCGTTGACGACCGAGTCGAGGCACTGTTTCACCATTTCCTGGGCCTGCATCGCCATCGTGCGGATCTCGGGCGGCAGCGTGTAGGGCTTGCCGCCGGCCAACTGGGCCACCCGCTTGGCGATGTTGCGGGCCAGGTCGCCCATCCGCTCCAGGTCATTGTTGATCTTGAGTGCGGCCACCACGAACCGCAGATCGGCCGCCACCGGCTGGTAGAGGGCGAGGATCTTCAGGCACTCCTCCTCGACCTCGACCTCCATGCGGTCGATCGCCTCGTCGTTGGCGATCACCCGTTGGGCCAGGGCCGCGTCGCGGTTGATGAGGGCGGTGATCGACTTGGAAATCGCCTCCTCGACGAGCGTGCCGACCTTGAGAATCCGCTCCTTGAGGCTCTCGATCTGGCGTTCGATGTGCTTGGTCATGGGCTCACCCGAAGCGGCCGGTCACGTAGGCCTCGGTTTCCCGCAGCACCGGCTTGGTGAAGATGTCGGTCGTGGGGCCGTATTCGATGAGGCGACCGAGGTACATGAAGGCGGTGTAATCGCTGGTGCGGCTGGCCTGCTGCATGTTGTGCGTGACGATCAGCACGGAGTAGCGGCCGCGCAGTTCCTGGATCAGATCCTCGACCTTGCCGGTGGCGATCGGATCCAGGGCCGAGCAGGGCTCGTCGAGCAGCAGCACCTCCGGCTCGGCGGCGATCGCGCGGGCGATGCACAGCCGCTGCTGCTGCCCCCCCGAGAGCCCCAAGGCGCTCTCGTGGAGCCGGTCTTTCACCTCGTCCCACAGCGCCGCGCCCCGCAGGCTCCGCTCGCAGACCTCGTCGAGCACGGGCCGCGCGTTCTCGCCGTCGATCCGCAGCGAGTAGACGACGTTCTCGTAGATGCTCATCGGGAAGGGGTTGGGCTTCTGGAACACCATCCCCATCCGCTTCCGCAGCTCGATCACGTCCATCCGCGGATCGTAGATCGAGTCGCCGTTGAGCCGCATGTCGCCGGTGATCCGCACGCTCTGCACGAGGTCGTTGAGCCGGTTCACGCTCCGCAGCAGCGTGGACTTGCCGCAGCCGCTGGGGCCGACGAGCGCCGTCACCTTGTTGTTCGGGATCGGCATGGTGATCCGGTGCAGGGCCTGCTTGGCGCCGTACCAGAGGTTGAAGCGATCGACTTCCAGCACCGGCACTTCCCGCAGCACGACCTCGTGCACCTCCGCCGGCACCTCGGCGCCGTTGGCCACGGCCAGCAGCCGGTCGCCGGGGACGGCCGCCCGCGGGTCGCCGGGGCGGCCGACGGGGGCGGCGTCGCGGGAGGGCTCGGTCTGGGCCTGCATGGAAGGACTCCT
>JBIJCD010000206.1:0-6678 GCA_044344895.1 Pirellulales bacterium
AAGGTCCGCGCGCGGCTCGGCGAGCGCGGGCTCAAGCTCGAGCTCACCGAGGAGGCGAAGAAGTTCCTCATCAAGAAGGGCTCCGACACCGACTTCGGCGCCCGGCCCCTGCGCAGGGCGCTGGAAAACTTCATCGAGGATCCGGTCTCGGAGGAGATGCTCAAGGGCGAGTTCGAAGGCAAGGACACGATCCAGGTCGACTGCGTCGAGGTGGCCGGCAAGAAGCAGCTCGTCTTCAAGGGGCTCGTCACGGCCGAACCGGTCGCCGTCGCGCCCGCCGAAGGTCCGCAGAACGGCTGATCGCCGCCGCACAGCCCGGTTTCCGGTTTGCGGGAGCGGCGGCTGCCTCGCTATCATCCTGCCGCGAGCCGCCGGCGTGATGCCGGGGCCCGATCCACCGTCGGGACGAGGGGATGGTCTACTCCGGGTTCTGGAGCGGTGCCGCGATCGTTTCGGCGGCCGTCTTCATCGCGATCGCCGTGGTGGCCACCACGCGGCGGCTCTTTCCCGCCGCCGATCTCCGCGACGGCCATGAATCGACCGGCACGCTGCTGGCCATCGTCGGCACGCTCTACGCGGTGCTCCTGGGCCTGGTCGTGGTCAATGCGATGGCCGACTTCGAACGGGCCTCGGAGGCGGCGCGGATGGAGTCGAACTGCCTCGCCGATATCTTCCTGCTCTCGGACCGGCTGCCCGAGCCGTTTCGCAGCCGCATCCGCGACACCTGCCGCACCTACGCGCGGCAGGTCGTCGAGGACGAATGGCCCACGATGGAGCGGGCGCAGATGAGCGTCGAGGCCCGTGTCACGGCGGTGTCGCTCACCCGCGTGCTCGACGGCTTCGAGCCCGCGACCGAGGCCCACAAGGTGGTCTATCCGGTGATTCTCGACCAGATCCGGGAGCTGTGGGACCATCGCCGCGACCGGGCCGCCAGCGCCGAGAACGGTATCTCGGCGGTCGAATGGGTGGTGCTCGTCGTGGGCGCGCTGGTGACGATCTTCCTCGGCGGCCTGTTCCACGTCGGCAGCCGACGGCTGCAGTACGTCGTCGCCGGCTTGACGGGCCTGGTGATCGGCCTCAACCTGTATCTCGTCTGCCTCTTCGGGTATCCCTTCGCCGGCGACATGTCGGTGTCGAGCCGACCGTTCAAGATCGACATCGCCATCTTCGACGGCGCCTTCGGCGCCGCCCCCGCACACGACGGCGAGTCGGCCGGCGATCCCGCTCCGGCCGTGCCCTGAGCGGCGGGGCGGCGGACGAGCGACGGCCGCAGGCCCATCAAAACGATCCGGCGAAGCCGAGCTGAAACGTCGTGGCGGGGCCGCTCTTGTCGGTGCCGGCGCCCCAGTTGCCGAACATGCTGAGCCGGTCGCTGGGAAACCAGACGAAGCCGCCACCCACCACCGTCTGGGCGGAGACCCGGGGCAGCGCCGACTCGTTCTGGAAGCCGTGCACGAACACCTGGAAGTCGTCGCTGATCTCCTTGGTGATCGCCCACTGGGCCACGTCGATCGGCACGTAACCGGCCTGCGTGGTGTCGGCGGCGATGCCGACGTTGTACTCGGCGGTCAGGCCCCAGAAGAGCGTGTTGCGGAAGAGCATCATCAACCCCGGCTGCGTCCCGGCGTTGAAGGCGGGTGATCCCCACGGCGTCTGGATGAACGCCTCGAAGCCCACGGCCGGTAGGAACAGGTCGCGGTTCTCCTCCCAGAAGTGGATCTTTGTGTCGAACGTCACCGGCGACACGCCCGTGGTCGCCGGCTGACCGAGGCCCGCGGCCTGCCAGGTGAAGCCGCTGGAAAAGAAGCGGAACTCGACCCGATCGCTGAGCCCCAGTCGGAGCAGGTATTCGAAGTTGTAGGTCTGGGGCTGGATCGTGCTGATCGCTCCCGTGAAGAAGACCGGACTCGTCTCGACATAGACGGCTCCCCGCGGCAGCGTCTCGGGGCTGTTCGGGTAGTTGGCGGTGTCGGGTCCGGGATCGCGGATCGTGTGCGGCTCGCGGGAGCGTTCCGGGTCGAGCCCCTCCGGAAACACCTCCGCCAGGAATCGCGCCCACGGATAGGGCGACTCGCGGGCGGCATCGTCCGGCTCCGCGGCGTTGGCCGCGGCGATCCCGGCAGCCGCGCAGGCCGCGACGGCCATCCAGGCCCGGGCGGACGATGTTTTGCGGCCTGCTTTCCGCATCGCGGATCGGGGTTGTTGCCGGTGAACTGCGGTGCCGCTCGGCGCACGAACCGGTCGGCGACCGCGGCCGGAACGATGCCACACGGGACGTTTTCATGCCAGACGGTCCGGCCGGCGTTCCCACGGCATCGCCCCCGAGCGAGGTCGCCCACCCGCCCCGCCTTCCCATCCTGCCTGGCCACGGCTGCCCCGACACGACCGGCTCAAGCTGCCCAGGCGTCAGGGACGATAAGACCGCCATGGATTGCCGCGCCAAGGCGTCCCGAGGCTCCCCATGTCGACACCCGCCACCAGCTCCGCCGCCCCGACGTCGCCCGACGGCGTCGGGCGAGGCGCAGCCGACTGGATCGCCGACCAGGTCGCCAACGTCGGCGGCTTCGCCATGGGCCGGGTGGCCGCCATCGGCGACGTGGCGATCTTCTCCTTCCGCACCCTCGGCTGGATCGTGGCGCGGCGGCAGCGACGCGAGGTGCTCTTGCCCAGCTTCTACCAGATCGGCGTGATGTCGCTGCCGGTCGTGGCGCTCACGGGCCTGTTCATCGGCATGGTGCTGGCCGTGCAGAGCTACGCCCAGTTCAAGGCGCTGGGGCTCGAGACGCGGCTGGGCTCCGTGATCAACCTCTCGCTCGTGCGCGAACTCGGCCCCGTGCTGGCGGCCACCATGCTCGCCGGCCGCGTCGGCAGCGCCATGGCGGCGGAGCTCGGCACGATGCGGGTGACGGAGCAGATCGACGCGCTGGAGTGCATGGGCGCCAACCCGATCTACTACCTCGTCGTGCCGCGGTTCCTCGGCTGCCTGGTGCTCATCCCCGCGCTGACGGTGATGGCCGACTTCATGGGCGTGCTCGGCGGCTACCTCTACTCCCACCTGCTGCTGGGCATCGACTACCACCACTACTGGGAGAATTCCCGGGCGTACGTCGACGCCTTCGACTTCCTGATGGGCATCTCGAAGAGCCTGTTCTTCGGAGCGGCGATCGCGCTGGTGAGCTGCCACCACGGGTTCCACTGCGGCCACGGCGCCGAGGGGGTCGGCCGGGCTGCCACGAACGCCTTCGTGCACTCCTTCGTGCTGATCCTCGTGCTCGACCTGTTCCTGGGAATCGGCCTCAACAACATCCACGACTTCTTCCGCCCGGAGGGTCCGCGGCGGCTGCTGTGACCCTCCGGAGACGAACGCCTCTCAGGCCTTCCTTACCGCACCGGACGCGTCCCTCCGCCCCTCCCCGCTCGCCATGCCAGCCACCGCACCACGCCCATCCACCGGCTCCGACCAGGCAGCGGCTCCGCTGCTGCAGGTCGCCGACCTGTCCGTGCGGTTCGGCCGCCACCAGGTGCTGCGGGACATCTCGCTCGACATCCCGGCAGGGCAGACGCTCGTGGTGCTCGGCGAGAGCGGGTGCGGCAAGACCGTGCTCCTCAAGACGATGATCGGATTGGTGCGGCCGGAGCGTGGCGTGGTGCGGTTCGACGGCCGTCCCCTCTCCGGCATGCCGGAACGCGAGCTGGCCCACCTCCGCACCCGCTACGGCTTCGTCTTCCAGGGTGCGGCCCTCTTTGACAGCCTCTCGATCGCCGACAACATCGCCTTCCCGCTCCGCGAGCACACGCGGATCTCGGCCACCGAAGCCGAGGCGATCGTGGTCTCGCTACTCGACGAGGTCGGCCTGCCGCGATCAGTGCTGGGGAAGAAGCCGGTCGAGCTCTCGGGGGGCATGCGGAAACGCGCCGGGATCGCCCGGGCACTCGCGCTCGATCCCGTCCTGATCCTCTACGACGAGCCGACGACCGGACTCGACCCGATCATGAGCGACGTCATCAATGAGCTGATCCTGCGGGTGCGCAAGCGGCCCGGAGTGACGAGCGTCGTCGTCACCCACGACATGAACACGGCCCGCAAGGTCGCCGATCGGATCATCATGCTCTATCCGCTCTTTCGCCTCGGCGCCGACGAGCCGCAGGTCGTCTTCACGGGCACGCCCGCCGAACTGGATCGCTCGCGCGACCCCAGAATCAGGCAGTTCGTCGAGGGCCGCGCGGAGGGCAGGCTGGCCGACGCCCAGGCCGAGCAGGACGTGGAGGAGGAGGCATGAGCGACCGCGTGATGCAGTTTCGTGTGGGCGTCATGGTGTTGGCCACGGCCATCATCGCCGGCATCCTGATCGTGCTCTTTGGCGACCTCCCGTCGCTGGTGCAGGCCACCTATCCGCTGAAGATGAGCTTCTCCGACGCCCGGGGCGTGGCCGGCGGCACCCCCGTCCGCAAGAACGGCATCCTGGTTGGCCGCGTCTCCAGCGTCACTCTCGACGAGCGCGGCGGCGTGAGCGTGATCGCCGATGTCGACTCCCACGTGCCGATCTACAAGGACGAGGTGCCCCGCATCTCCAGCACCATCCTCGGCGACGCCGAGATCCAGCTCGTGCCGGGCCACGTCGTGCCGCCGCGGCAGCGGCTGGGAGCCAACGAGGTGCTGGTCGGCGCCGTCTCCCGCGATCCCTTCGAGATCTTCTCGTCGCTGGAGCCCAAGCTGGCCAGCACCCTCGACTCCCTCACCCAGGCCAGCGATTCGGTGCAGCGGCTGTCGGTGAGCTTCGACAAGATGTTCGCCGGCGGCGACGACCGCTTCGAGAAGATGATCCGTAAGACCGATGCGGCACTGGACTCGTTCAACACGGCCATGAACAACATCAACGCCGTAATGGGCAACGCCGAGACGCGGGAGGACATTCTCAACACCATCGCGGCGCTGCCCGAGGTGGTAGCCGATCTCCGCAAGACCGTGCAGGGCGTCGCCGTGACGGTGGACACGGCCGACCGCAACCTCCGCAACCTCGAAGGCCTGACCAAGCCGCTGGGCGAGCGCGGAGCCGGCATGGTGGCCCAGATCGACAAGACGATCAGCCGGCTCGACGAGACGCTGCAGCAGGCCGCGATGTTCACGAAGGCGCTCAACGAGTCGCAGGGCACGCTCGGCAAGCTCGTCCGCGATCCCCAGGTCTACAACGAGCTCGCCCAGGCCGTTTCCACGGTCAACCACCTCACCAAGGAACTGCGGCCGATCGTCGACGACGTCCGCGTCTTCACCGACAAGATCGCCCGCCATCCGGAGCAGCTCGGCGTCCGCGGCGCCCTCGACCGTCGGCCAGGGCTGAAGTGACGGTCGTCCCGCGCCCCGGTCCCGTCTGGTTGCGGCGGACCTCGGTCAGCCGCGATACTACGCCGATTCCGGTGCCTCTTGCCTCAGCTCATCGCAGTATCCGTGAGGGGCGGCCCATGCTCCGAAAGCCGGCGTATGATGACAAGCGAAGCCAGGATGGCGAAGCGCAGTCAGCATCCGAGTGAGCGAAGGACTGGATGTCCGGAGCAAACGTCCGGCGACGGGGCGTGGGCCGCCCCGAACCGTTGACCAAGCCGTTTTTTCTTTTCACGTCTTCCTCCGGAGTCCTTCCATGCCGGCATCCAGCCCCTCGTCCCGTCGTCGTTTTCTCCGCTCCGTCGCCCGGGGCGTCGCCGCCACCGGCGCCGCCGTGGCCCTGCGCCCCGCGGCCGTGCAGGCGGCCAACGACCGGCCGATCCTGGCCACCATCGGCCTGCGGAACCAGGGCTGGACGATCACAGAGAAGTCGTTCACGTTCGCCGACTTCGCCGCCCTCGCCGATGTCGATGCCAACGTGCTCGGCGCGCATGTCGAGAAGGTAGCCCGCAAGCAGGCCAAGAAGCCCGATGCCTACGCCGACTACCGCAAGATTCTCGACCGCAAGGACATCGACGCGGTAATGATCGCGACGCCCGACCACTGGCACACGAAGATCGCCGTGGAGGCGTTGCGGGCGGGCAAGGATGTCTACTGCGAGAAGCCGCTCACACTGACGATCGCCGAGGGCAAACTGATCGAGAAGGTCGTCAAGGAGACCGGCCGGGTTTTCCAAGTCGGCACGATGCAGCGGACAGAGGCTGACAAAAGGTTCCTGCAGGCCGTCGCCCTCGTGAAGCATGGCCGCATCGGCACGGTGCGCAAGGTCACATGCTCCATCGACGGCATGACACCGTCGCCCGCGATCCCGGTCGTGCCGGTGCCCCGGGGGCTGGACTGGGACACGTGGCTCGGCCCGGCGCCGAAGGTCGATTACCGCGCGCTGCCCGAGGAGCGGAAGGGCTATGGCGGCGGCGTGCCGCTCTATAGCAACTGCCACTACTCCTTCAGGAACTGGCACGAATACTCCGGCGGCAAGGTGACCGACTGGGGCGCCCATCACGTCGACATCGCCAACTGGGCGCTCGGCTGCGGCGACACGGGCCCCAGCAAGGTGACGCCGGTCGAGTTCACGCTGCCGGTGCCCTACAAGGACGGCTTCCCGCTGGTGCACGACCAGTACAACGCCGCCACGCGGTTCACGATCCGGGTCGACATGCCCGACGGCGTCGAGATGATCATCACCAGCGAGGGCGACAACGGCATCCTCTTCGAGGGCACCGAGGGCCGGTTCTTCG
>JBIJCD010000305.1:0-4803 GCA_044344895.1 Pirellulales bacterium
TCTTCGTGAACCGGGGCAAGATCACGGGCAAGCCGGTAGAGAACCTGAAGGACAACCCCCTGCCCGACGGCGCCATCGAGGAGGTCTACGGCGGCCCGGTCTCGGAGAACCACACCGCCAACTTCGTCGACAGCATGAAGTCGCGAAAGCAGCCGATCTCCGACGTCTGGTCCCACAACCGGATGCTGGAGATCTGCCACTTGGCCAATATCGCCATGCGCGTGAACCGCGCACTCACGTGGGACCCCAAGGCCCGGGAGATCGTCGGCGACCCGCAGGCGAATGCATTTCTCTCCCGGGAGAGCCGCAAGGGCTACGAGATCCAGGGGTGACCCGCCGCGGATGCTTTTCCCGCGCGAAATCATCCCGCGAGCAGACTTCTGCTATCCCGGCGGTGATCGCTTGGTGATCGCTCCGGACTGCTCGTGCTCCAAGGCAGTCAGACGCGTCAGGCGCCGACCGGAGCCGACAGGCCGTTCTCGAGCACCCGCAGGTACTCGGCGACGTATTCGCCGTACCTCGCCCGCACCTCGGCGGCGACATGCTTGTACCCCGGCACGCGGCCGCGGCACTTCGCCGCCCCGCACTGGCACGGGCCGCCGCCATGATCGATCTCGTACTCGAACGTGTTGTAGTCGAAGGTGACCTCCTCGCCCGCGGCGATCGGCCGCAGGGCCCGGACCTCGATCTGCCGCTCGTTGGCCCGCACGAGCACACCGCAGTTGGGCTCGCAGCAGTGCCTGACCAGCACCATCACCCCGTCCGGCATGATGTGGCTGTCGACGTCGACCTGCATCGTGTGCCGCGAACGCTGCGGCAGCCGCGGGCCCCACGCCTTGAGGACCGTCTCGCCGGCGGCGATGTCCCGGGCCGCGAACACCGAGCGGCCCTGCCGGCCGTTCCGCACCTCGACCGGCTCGTTGGCGGCGGGCACCCGCTCGGCCGAATCATGCGGCACGATGCCGGCCATTTGGTCGAACTGCAGCTCGCGCACCCGTCCGCCGTAGCGATCCGCCAGCCAGGCCATGGTCTGCTCGACCGTGTCCGGCTGCAGCAGCACGAGGTCGCCCGACCGGGCGGCGTCGAGCACGAGCGCCGCGGCCTGCGCCCACGTGCCGCCGAACTCGATCGTGACGGGACGATCGGCCCGCATGGCCGATTGGATTCCCCGGGTGATCAGCGCCGTGATCTCGCCCGGCTGGCGGCCGCGGATGTAGGCGTCTTCGTAGATCACCACGCGATCGAACGTCGCCGCCAGCAGTTCGCCCTGCCGGATCAGATCCTCGTCACGGCGGTCGCCGGCGGCCGAGTAGACGGCGGTCCGTCGTGCATGGGGCAGATTGCGGACGGTGCCGCAGATCTGCTCGAGCGACGGCACGTTGTGGCCATAGTCGACCACGATCGACGCCCCCTCCAGGTCGAGCAGATTGAAGCGACCGGGGGAGCCTGCGGAACCGGAGGAGAAGCTCTCCAGGCCGAGCCGCACCAGCTCCAGCGGCACGCCGAGCCGCCAGGCTGCGGCGGCTGCCGCCAGCGCATTCTCCACCTGGAACGCCACCAGACCGCGGTGGACCAGCGGCACCCGCTCCAGGCTCGCCAGCCGCGTCTCGCGGGGGCCGTCGCAGAGCACGATCCAGCCGTCGCGGACCGTCGCGGCCAGGCCGCCCTGGGCGAGATGCGCGGTGAGCACCGGGTTGGCCGGATCGAGGGCGAAGTAGACGACCTGTCCGTCGCACCACTTCTTCATGTCGACCACCAGCGGGTCGGCGGCGTTGAGCACGGCGGCGCCGGTGCGACGCACCGCCGCGACGATCGCGCCCTTCACCCACGCCAGCCGCTCCGGCGTGTCGATCTCCCCCAGTCCGAGATGGTCGCCGGAGGCGATGTTGGTGACCACGGCGACATCGCACAGATCGAAGCCGCAGCCCTCGCGAAGGATGCCGCCGCGGGCGGTTTCGAACACCGCCGTCGTCACCGCGGGATTGGCCAGCACCCGCCGGGCGCTCGCCGGGCCGCTGCAGTCACCGCCGTCGATCTGCCGTGCCCCCACCCAGACGCCCTCGGTGCAGGTCGTGCCGACGGTCGCGCCACCGGCCGTGGCCAGGTGCGACAGCAGCCGAACGACGGTGCTCTTGCCGTTGGTGCCGGTGACGGCGGCCACCGGAATCCGGCCGTCGTCGCCCGTGTCGAACAGCGTGTCGACGATCGCGGCGCCGACGTTTCGCGGCGTTCCGACGGTCGGCTCGAGATGCATCCGCAGCCCGGGGCCTGCGTTGACCTCGATGATGACGCCCCGCTGAGACTCGAGCGACTGGGAGATGTCGGACGTGACGATGTCGATGCCCGCGACGTCGAGGCCGACGATCCGCGCCGCCTCGATGGACCGCTGGGCGACCTCGGGATGCACGATGTCGGTGACGTCCTCGCTGGTCCCGCCGGTGCTCAGGTTGGCGTTCTGTCGGAGAAACACGGTCAGGCCCGCGGCGGGCACGCTGGCGGGCGTGAGCCCCTGCTCCGCCAGCACGGCCAGCGCCACCTCGTCGATCCGCACCGGGCTGAGGGCGCCGGCATGGTCGGAGCAACGCCGCGGATCCTCGTTGACGACGTCGACCAGCTGCCGAACGGTGCTCCGTCCGTCGCCGACCACGGTCGGCGGATGCCGCCTTGCCGCCGCCACGACCTTGCCGCCCACGACGAGCACGCGGTAGTCGCCGCCGGCGACGAACCGCTCCACCACGACCGTCGACTCCTCCTCCCGGGCGACGGCCCAGGCCTTCTCGACCTCCTCTCGGGTCGACAGATCGACCGACACGCCGCGGCCCTGGTTGCCATACCGGGGCTTCACCACCACCGGTGCCGCGATCTCCTCAGCCACGGCCCAGGCGTCGGCGGCGTCGCTCACCGGACGCCCTTCGGGCACCGGAATCCCGGCCTCCGCCAGCAGCGTGCGGGTGAGCTCTTTGTCCTGGGCGATCGACTCGGCCACGGCGCTTGTGCGATCGGTCTCGGCGGCGCAGATCTTCCGCTGCTTGGCGCCCTGGCCGAGGCGGACGAGCGATCCCTCCGTGAGCCGCCGATAGGGGATACCGCGGGACACGGCGGCGTCGACGATCGACCGCGTGCTCGGCCCCAGCTGCACGTCGAGCAGCAGCTGCCGCAGCCGCTTGACCTCGGCGGTGATGTCGAACGGCGAGCCGTCGACCGCCGCCATGATGAGCCGGTGCGCGGTGCGCACGCACTCGACGGCGAACGCCTCCTCCTTGTACTCGATCACCACCTTGTAGACGCCGCGTGCCTTGGCTTCACGGGCCCGGCCGTAGCCCACCGGCGTGCCGCCGAGAGACTGCAGCTCGATCGTGACATGCTCCAGGATGTGGCCCAGCCACGTCCCGGTCCGCAACCGCTCGAAGAAACCGCCCCGCTCGCCGATCGAGCAGCGGTGCTCGATCATCGAGGGCAGCCAGCCCATGAGCCGCTCGTTGAATCCGGGCAGCGTGTTGGAGGGAAAGTCCTCGAAACGGCCGAGATCGACCCAGACCTCGAGGACGGGAAAGGATGCCCACTGGTTCGGACCGCGAAGAACCTTGAGCGAAGTGATCTCCATGATGGAAGCGGTGTGTGCTCTCTAGGCGTTGCGCAGACGCGTGCGCGGGCCTGTGGGGTGTGCGCCTCTTCCAGCCGCCGGACGTTCCGGGGGGCATGTCAGGACAGAGGCGGCACGGATCACGTTGAGACCGCCGGGACGCGTCGCCCCGATGGTCTGCTGGTCACCGGCTGCCGTCCGCGTTGAGGTCCATGCCCGAGAGCGTGGACCGCGCGCGGACAGAGAGCCGGGCTTCAGGGCGGCCAGCAGTCCGGGGCCGCGGGAGAAGTGCCTCTGGCAAACACGAAGTTTGCAGGCAGGCTGATGAACAACGGGGGAGCTGATCTCCCCACCGACAACCGACAGGCCGAGGTGGCCATGGATTGGCTGACGTCCCAAGCCGCGAGGCCGGATGCTACCGCCGCACGCCACACGGACGCGCGTTCGCTTGCGGTTCCCGCTCCTTGCAGCACCTTGATTCCATCCCGTCGCCGGGGCGGCAGTCCGCCGGCGGACGACCAGCCGGGAGGCATCCGCCGCGAATCGTCGGGATTCACGGCAGATGTCCGCTCGACTGAAGAAAAAGTTTACGCACTCGCGGGGCGAGTGCGAATCCTTTTCCAAAAAAACTGAAGGCAAGCAGCTTCCGTGCCGCGGGGACGAAAAAGCGCCTGCTGGGAGCAGAGAGCCGGCCGCCGGCCAACCGCCGGCAGAAACGTCCTCGAACCGCAGGCCAGCGGGCACGCTCATGTTTGAAGAATTGACAACCGGCGATGCGGAGGCGGGGGCTGCGGGCTGGCGGGTGGCTCGCGACGCGAACTTTTTTCAACCGGCCGGTTTCGGAGGGGGGTAGCTGCGGCGGAGGTCGGCGGGGCGTCGGGCGTTTGCCCCCATCGACAAACCGGCTGCTCTAATCGAACGTGGTCCAGGCATGGGGGAAAGGGTCGTGGGAACGGAAGCGGGGCTGGTTTGGGTCTGGCAAAGCTCGCCCGCCCCACTCCGGAAGCTCAAGGTAATCTAGGGGTCTTCGGCAAGGCACGCAAGATTCTGTTGGACGCCCGCTGGAGTCCTTTCAGCCCGCCCTTCCAGTCTACTTAGCCGTCATTTGCACGGCTTTTTCCGGTATAAGGGTGCTGTTTCCGAGCCGTACCGGCCGAGGCCGAGCACTCCTTCGCATGCCGTCACCCCAGATCCGCCCAGCCGCATCCGCCACTTCGGCT
>JBIJCD010000070.1:0-11440 GCA_044344895.1 Pirellulales bacterium
GGTGACGGCCAGCGGCAGGTCCTCGGGCTCGATGCCGCCGCCGTCGTCCACCACGCGGACCAGGGCGATGCCACCCTGCTCGAGCGACACGTCGATTCGCGACGGTCGGGCATCGAGGGCGTTTTCCAGCAGCTCCTTGACGAGGCTCGCCGGCCGCTCCACCACCTCGCCGGCCGCGATGCGGTTGATCACCGAGACCGGCAGCTTGTGAATCCTCGCCATGCAAGCCCCCCCGCATCCTCTCACCGCAGCGTCCGCCGCCGTCAGGTGAGCTGATACTCCTTGATCTTGCGGTAGAGGGTCCGCTCGCCGATGCCGAGCAGGTCGGCGGCTTGCTCGCGATTGCCGCCGGTGAGCCGCAGCGTCTCGGCGATGAAGATCCGCTCCACCTCCTCCAGGGGCCTGCCCACGAGTGCCGAAATTCCAGCGTGGACGTCGATCTCCGGCCCGTCGCCTCCGCCCGGCGTCGCCATGGGCGCCGAGGCCGGCTCGAGCTCCAGCGGCAGATCATCGACGTCGAGCGTCTCGTCGCAGTCGACCACCACCATGCTCTCGACGACGTTCCGCAGCTGGCGCACGTTGCCCGGCCAGGCGTACGAGCCCAGCTTGACGCGGGCCGGCAGTGACACGCCCTTGATGCTCTTGCCGTGCCGCTTGGCGAACTGCTTCACGAAGTGCTCGATCAGCAGCGGGATATCGGCCGCCCGCTCCTTGAGGGTGGGGATCGCGATCGTGACGACCTTGAGACGGTGGTAGAGGTCACTGCGGAACGTCCCGGCCGCGATCGCATCCTCCAGGTTCCTGTTCGTGGCCGACAGGATGCGGACGTTCACCCGCACCGGCGTGTTCGAGCCCACCCGGGTGATCTCGGCGGACTCGAGCACCCGCAAGAGCTTGATCTGCGTCGGCATCGGCATGTCGCCGACCTCGTCGAGAAACAGCGTGCCGCCGTTGGCATACTCGAACTTGCCGACCCGGTCGCTCGAGGCGTCGGTGAACGCGCCGCGAACGTGGCCGAACAGCTCGCTCTCGAGGATATTCTCGCTGAGCGCGGCGCAGTTGAGCGCGACGAACGGCTTGCTCTTGCGGGGGCTGTTCTGGTGCATCGCCTGCGCTACCAGTTCTTTGCCCGTGCCGGTCTCCCCCTGGATCAGCACCGTGGCGTCGGTGGGGGCGATCCGCTTGAGCCGCTCGACGAGGGCGAGCATCTGCGGGCTCGAACCGATCACACCTTCGAAGCCGAATTTCTCGTCGAGCCGGCGGTTGAGCTCGAGATTCTGCCGCTTCAGCCGCACCCCTTCGGAGGCCTTCTCGACGGCGGTCCGCAGGTGAGACAGGTCGAGCGGCTTCTGCAAGTAGGTGAACGCGCCCTGCTGCATGGCGGCGACGGCCGACGGAATGGTGCCGTGGCCGGTGACGACGATCACCTCCGTCTCGTCCGACGCCTTCTTCGCGCGGGCGAGGATTTCCAGCCCGCCGATGTCGTTCATCATCAGGTCGGTGACCACGACGTCGAAGGCGTCCTGCTCGAGCTTCCGCCCGCCCTCCAGGCCGCTGCCAGCCACCACCACCTGGTAGCCCAGGCGACTGAGGCCCTCGCCCATCGTGCGGGCGTGGATGAGGTCGTTGTCCACCACTAGCACGCGCACGAGCGACTGCGATCCCGCCGGCTGCGACGCCGGGGCGGAGGAGGTGGAGGGGACGGCCTCGCGGGTCTGATTCATGATGCCGATGGTACGAACCCGCTGTGCCGACCGTCCAGTTGCAGGTCCGCCCGTGGCGGCCCGCCGTGCGGGGCCGCCTGCCCCGACCGTCCGTCGGCCGTCGGCAGCCGGGGCGGGGCGGGCAGCCAGATCGTCACCTTTGTGCCCCGGCCGGGCGTGCTCTCGATGTCGATGGTACCTCCGTGGGCCTCGACGATCTTCCTCGCCGTGGGCAGGCCCAGCCCCGAGCCGCCTTGCTTCGTCGTGTAGAAGGCGCGAAACACCTTCGCGAGCGTCTCCGCGTCCATCCCCGGACCGGTGTCGATCAGCTCCAGCAGCACGCCCAGGCCAGCGGGCCGCGTCCGCACGACGAGTTGCCCGCCGGGGTCCATGGCCTGCACGGCGTTGAGCAACAGGTTGAGGACAGCCGACCGAAACGTCTCACGGTCGATCCGCACCATCGGCAGCTCGGGATCGAGGTAGCGGACGATCTCGACCCGGGCATCGCGGGCCCGCGGCGCGAAGAAATCGAGCAGTTGGTCGATCTCCACGTTGAGGCTGCCCGGCTCGAGTGTGAGCGTCTCCTGCCGCGCGAAGTCAAGGAAGTCCCCGAGCAGCTTCTGGAGCCGATCGCACTCCTGCCGCACGAGATCGATCTTGGCCTTCGCACGCCGATCCCGCTGCTTCGTGGGCGACTCCGGGTCGGTCTGCTCGAAGTCCTCGGCGAGCAGCTCCATGTTCAGGCGGATGGTAGAGAGCGGGTTGCGGATCTCGTGGGCGAGAGCGCCCACGAGAGCCGCGAACTCCGCATACGTTTCCGCCCGCAAGCGGCTTGAATCGTCGGCGGACGACATGGCCGCTTCCAGCTGGGACTACTTGTTGCCGTTCTCCGCCAGCTCCCGCATGGCGGCCTTGCGGCTGAGCTTGACGCGGTCCTGATCGTCGACGGCGATCACCTTGACCCGCATGATGTCGCCGACACGACACACGTCGGCCACGCTGGCCACATATTCCTCGGAGAGCTCGCTGACGTGGCACAGGCCGTCCTTGCCAGGCACGAGCTCCACGAAGGCGCCGAAATCCTTGACGCTCGTCACGCGGCCCTCGTAGATCCGGCCGATCTGGATCGACGCGGTGAGCGCCTCGATCTTGGCCATGGCTGCCATCGCCCCTTCGGCATCGTGGCTGGCTACCGTCACGGTGCCGTCGTCCTCGACCTCGATGCTCGCGCCGGTCGACTCCTGGATCGCCCGGATCGTCTTGCCGCCGGGGCCGATGAGCAGGCCGATCTTCTCGGGATCGATCCGCGTGCGCAGCAGCCGCGGCGCCCACGGCGAGATCTCCTCGCGCGGCCGCCGGATGGCCGACAGCATCGTCCGCAAGATCTCCATCCGCGCCTCGCGCGACTGCCGCAGCGTGGCCTCGATGATCGCCGGCGAAATGCCGTCGATCTTGAGGTCGAGCTGGATGCCCGTGATGCCGACGTGCGAGCCGGCGATCTTGAAGTCCATGTCGCCGTAGTGGTCCTCGTCACCGATGATGTCGGTGAGGAGCACCCACTGCTGCTCGGTCTGCTTCACGAGGCCGACCGAGATGCCCGCGACCGGATTCGCGATCGGCACGCCGGCGGCCATCAGTCCGAGCGTGGCGCCGCACACCGACGCCATCGAACTCGAGCCGTTCGACTCGAGGATGTCGGAGATTACGCGGATCGTGTACGGAAAGACGTCCGGATCGGGCAGCACGGGCTTCACGCTGCGCTCAGCCAGCGCCCCATGCCCGATCTCGCGGCGCCCCGGCCCGCGGATCGGCCGCACCTCGCCCACCGAATACGAGGGGAAGTAGTAGTCGAGCATGAACTTCTTCGAATACTCGTCGATCAGGCCGTCCACCCGTTGCTCGTCGCGGCCCGTGCCGAGCGTCACGGTGATCAGCGCTTGCGTCTCACCCCGCTGGAACAGGGCCGAGCCGTGCACCCGGGGCAGCAGGTCAACGTCGCAGTGGATCGCCCGCAGCGACTTGTGGTCGCGGCCGTCGGGACGCTTGCCCTCGAGGATCAGCTCGCGGACCGCCCGCTCCTCCAAGCCGTGCCACACGTGGGCGAAGTCGACGTCGCTGACGCCGCCGGCATCACCGGCCTTCGACGTGGCGACGGGCTCCGCCGGGGCCACCTCCGCCTTTGCCCGCTCGCGGAGCGCCTTGACCGCTTGGCCCCGCTCCTGCTTGCCGCCCAGCGACTTCGCCGCCTTCAGCTCACCGAGATAGCCCCGAGTGAGGCGGTCGCGCAGGCCGGAGTAGTCGGCGAGCACGTACTCCTTCTTCGGTTTGCCGGCCTTCTTGACCAGCTCGTCCTGCATCTCACAGATCACGCGGATGTAGCGATGGGCCTCGGCGAGCGCCTCGAGCATGCGATCCTCGGGCATCTCCCGGGCGAAACCCTCGATCATGAGCACGGCCGTGGGGCTGCCGGAGACCACGAGATCCAGGTCGCTTTCCTCGAGTTGCTCCTGCGTGGGGAACGGCACGAACTGCCCGTCGACCTGCGCCAGCCGGATGCTGCCCAGCGGGCCGCGAAAGGGCAGGGGAGACACGCACAGGGCCGCCGAGGCGCCGATCATCGCCAGGATGTCGGGGTCGTTCTGCCGGTCGCTGGCCAGAACCTGCGCCTGCACCTGCACCTCGTCGAAGAAGCCCTCGGGAAACAGCGGCCGGATGGGCCGGTCCATGAGGCGGCTGGTGAGCGTCTCCTTCATGGTGGGCCGCCCCTCGCGCTTGAGGAAGCCGCCCGGAAACTTGCCGGCGGCGGCGACCCGCTCGCGGTAGTCGCACGTGAGCGGGAAAAAGTCGATGCCCGCCCGGGGGGTGCCGGTGGCCGACGCGACGAGCACCCGGGTGTCACCGTAGCCGACGAGCACGCTGCCCGCGGCCTGCTTTGCGAGGAAGCCGGTCTCGATAAAGAGGATGCTGTCGCCGATCTGTCGTTCAACGCGCTGTTTCAAGGTTTCTTCCCTTCGCTTCTTGTTTCCCGTCTCGTTTATTTCTTCCGCTACGTTCCTGGAGCGCCGACCCAGCGGGCCGGCAGGTCCCGGCGGACGCGGACAATCGGCCCGCGACTGGACACAGCCACGGGCCACCCCGTCCATGCGGCTCTCGGCAGCCGGCCCAAGCTCGCGCGGATGCTCCCGCCTCCGCGGCGGATCGCGTCCGGGCACCACTGGGCCCACTGCGGCGGAACCACACCAATCAATGCCACGCGCCGAGGGGCCGCTGGCAGAGGGACTACTTGCGGATCTCCAGCCGCTTGATGACGTCCAGATACCGCTGTGGCGCGACGCGCTTGAGATAATCAAGAAGCTGCCGGCGGCGGCTCACCATCATGAGCAGGCCGCGTCGGCTCGCAAAGTCCTTCGTGTGCTTCTTGAAGTGGTCCGTGAGATGCGAAATCCGGCCCGTGAGCAGGGCGATTTGTATCTCGGCTGAACCGGTGTCGGCGGTCCCTCGCCGATAGGCACCGATCAGTTCCTTCTTGCGTTCTTTTGTAAGCGACATCAGCCAGGCCGCACCCGTCCACGGGTGGCATTGATTGTTTGGTTGGGATTTCTTTCAGGACGAGAGTCTACCGCGGCGGGTTCGGATTGCAACAGTGCCGGCAAAAACAGCGGCTACGCGGGCACTTTGGCACGCGACTGGCCGTTCCTGCCGTACGGGGTGTGCACCACGTTCCAAGCGAGCCCCACCCGCTCCATCGCCAGGATGGCCCAGTAGGTCACGTCAATCTCCCACCACTTGTGACCGTGCTTCGCCATCCGCTGGAACGCATGGTGGTTGTTGTGCCAGCCCTCGCCGAAGGCGAGCAGGCCGACCCACCAGAGGTTGGTGGAGTCGTCGGTGGTCTCGTAGTTGCGGTAGCCCCAAATGTGAGTCGCTGAATTCACGAACCAGGTGACGTGGAAAACGATCACCATCCGCACCGCCAGCCCCCAGATGAGCCAGGAAACCGCCAGCGACGGGCCACCGACGCACCAGCCTCCGGCCAGCAAGGCACCGCCGATCAGCACGTGCCAGAGGAGGAAGGTCGAGTGCAGGAAATGAAGGCCCTTGTCGCGGTCGAGGTCGGGCGCCCAGCGGCCGATGTGGGCCGCCAGTTCGGTCGCCGACCGCTTGGGAAACATCCAGAGGATGTGGGCCCACAGACCGCCGTCGCGGGGCGTGTGCGGATCCCCCTCCTGATCACTGAACGCATGATGCTTGCGGTGGTTGGCGACCCACAAAAGCGCCGAGCCCTCCCCTGAAACACCACCCAGCCAGGCGAAAAACAGCCGCACCGGCCGCGAGGTCGTGAAGCTGCCGTGGGTGAGCAGACGATGGTAGCCCAGACACACGCCCAGGCTGCCGGTGATCCAGTAGAGCACCAGGCAGATGGCGAGTCCCGACCACGAGAAGCAGAAGGGAGCGGCGAGCGCCGCCAGATGGATCCCGACGATCCAGGCGGTGACGGCCCAGTCGACGCCAGTGACGGCGCCCACGCCGTCCTGGCGGGGCTCGGCGGAGAGGTTCGTGACCAGCCCGCTGCCCGCCGCCTGATCAGCATCGGCGAGCCGCGGGTCGTACACGGCCGAACGGCCAAATTCGACGTCTTCGTCCGACGCAGCGGCCGCGGGAACCCGCAGCAGCACCCGATCATCCGTCGCCGCGACGCCGGCCAGGCCCGCAGCATGCTTGCCGTGCCTGGCGCGGGACTTGTCGCGACTGGGGGTCTGCATCGATGGCGTCATGAGATCGCGATTCCTTTCGTGGTCCGTGAGTCTGGTCCGCGTTTGCCCGTGGCGATTCGGCGAGAGCGAAAGCCCCCGCATCGATCGAATCACACCACGCACAAGCCGGGCACGTGCACGGCACTTTCCAGCGCGGGAGACGGGATCAATGTGACGTATTTCGTCGAAACCGCTAGACGAGGCGGTCAGATCGGCGTCCGGCCTGTGTCAAAAAATCGTCAAAAATCGCTTCTTCGCGCCGGCCTTCCGGCCTGCTCGGCGGCCCCCCGACCGCCGCCTGGCCGCCCCGGCTCGCCAGCGACGATGTCGTCGGAAAAAATCCCCAGCAGCCATGCCGTGGCCGGCGACGCGGGCACGGGCATGGCGGAAGGTGGCGACAAGAGCCAGGCAACTCTTCCCAGCGGCACGGCCGCGGGTGGCTCCTCCACCACCGCGAGCCCCTTGGTCACGGCCAACGCAGTCGCCCGCCCCGGATCACCCCGGATGTCGACGCCCGCCGCCCCGATCCGCAACTGTGCCCCAGCCTCGTCGAAATCCCGCACCGTTTCGCCCAGCGGACCGCGGTAGGCCGGCCCCGGCCGACATCCGATCGCCGTGACCAGGGTGTCGAGCAGCCGCTGTTCCACCGTCCCGCGACCCGCCGAAAACCGGCCGTCACAGGACGTGATCCGGCCGCGCACCCAGTCCAGCCGCCCCACCACCAGCGTCGCCTCACCCGTCATCCGGTGCGGCAGCCTGGCCGCCACGGCGGCCAGATCGATCCGCTCGATCCGCCCGTCGGCCGATCCGGTCCACAGCCCCGCCTCACGGCGCGAGTCGAATCGACCGCTCGCGATCGCATCGGCTCCGGCGGCGAGCGAGTCCGCCCCGAGACGGGCGAACGCCGTGAGGATCGCGACGGGCATCGGCCTGGCGATCGTGCCGGCGGCCTCGAGCCGCACGTCGGCCCCGTCCTGCGCCGCGGCTGAGTCCGGCGCGGCCGTCGCGATCAACCGCACCTCGTCGATCGCAACCGTCGGATCAACGGGCTCGCTGCGGCTGACACGCACCGCGCGGGAACCGTTGCCGGCCACGCATTCGACCCGCACCCGGGCGGGCCGGCCCGCCACGTCGTCGACTCCTGCGCTGCCGCTCTCCGATGAATGCGTCGCAACACCGCCCGTCGCCCAGGAGACTTCGCCCACGTCGAGCACGACGTCGAGGGGAAAACGCGAGGGCTGCCGCAGCCAGTCCTGCGCCAGCGCCGCGAGCACGCGGGCGAGCTGCGGGGTGCAAGCCACCCTTTCGAGCCGCACCCGCACCTCGGTCGCCGACGACTCCACGTCGACCACGGGCACCGCCACCACGGGTTCGCCGGCGGGCGCACAGAGCACGCAGCCCCGCAGCCGCAACGCGCCGGGCCGCGGATGCTCGACGCGTTCGATCCGCACGGGCAAGCCCAGCAGCCGCGCAAACCGCCCCTCGACCGCCTGCCGATGGCCGACCGAGTGCCGCAGCACGGCCCAGCCACAGAGGGCGGCGCAGGGAACGACGGCCAGCAGCACGAAGAGCGTGCGCACGGTGCGAATCCTGCCCGCAGACCTCTCGATGAACATCCCTGTTCCCCGTGCGCGAACGGCCTCGCCGATCGAACGTGCTCGCTGGACGAACGCCCTCCCTGGACGATCGCCGGCGCCGAGAGCCGGCGCGGGCCCGCTATCGCCCGCGGGCCAGCTCGTGATAGAGCCTCCAGCGGGCCTGCATCTCCTCGACGCTGTCTCCTCCGAACTTGTCCACGAGCGCGGCGGCCACCGCGAAGGCCACGACGTTCTCGACGATCACGCTGCAGGCGCTCACGGCGCAAACGTCACTGCGTTCGTACGCTGCCTCCTCCGCCTGCTTCGTCCGCAGGTTCACCGACTCGAGCGGTTTGCGGAGCGTGCTGATCGGCTTCATCGCCGCCTTGACCACGAGCGGCTGGCCGTTGGTCATGCCCGCCTCGAGGCCGCCGGCGTTGTTGGTGGGACGCGTGAAGCCGAGCTGCGGGCCGCCGCGGACGGCGGCGTCGTAGTGGATCGGATCGTGCACCTCGGAGCCGCGGCGGCGGGCGGCCTCGAACCCCATGCCGATCTCCACGCCCTTGATCGCCTGCACGGCCATGACGGCCTGCGCGAGGCAACCGTCGAGCTTGCGATCCCACTGCGCGTGCGTGCCCAGGCCGATCGGCAGGCCGTCGACCCGCACCTCGACCACCCCGCCGAGCGTGTCCCCCTCCTTCCCGACACGGTCGATGAGCGTGGTCACCTCGGCGTCGCGGTCGGGGTGGAGCGAATAGATCTGGCTCGAATCGCGGATGGCACGCAGTTCGGGCAGCGTGCCGGCGCGGCCGCCGAGCGCGACGCCGCCCAGTTCCGTCACCCAGCCGGCGACCTCGATGCCGAAGACGGCAAGCAGTTGGCGGGCCAGGCCGCCGGCGGCCACGCGGGCCGCGGTCTCGCGGGCGCTGGCCCGCTCCAGCACCGCCCGCACACCCCCGAGATGCTTGACGGCGCCCGGCAGGTCGGCGTGCCCGGGCCGCGGCCTGTCGACATCCTCGAGCTTCTCGAGTTTGGCGTCCTTGTTCACTACCTCGAGCGCCAGCGGGCTGCCGAGCGTGACCCCCCGCCACAGGCCGGAGAGAAACGTCACCGCGTCGGTCTCGATCCGCTGCCGACCGCCGCGGCCATAGCCTCCCTGGCGGCGGACGAGTTCCGCGTCGATCGCCGCCTTGTCGACCGTCAGCCCGGCGGGAAACCCGTCGACCAGCGCGATCAGGGCGGGTCCGTGCGATTCTCCGGCGGTCCAGTAGCGCAGCATGGGGCGGGTGTCAGAGTGCGGGATGTCCGGGGACGAAGACTGTCTGGAAGGGCTGGCCTGGCGGCAAGCAACCCAAGTCTAATTTCGGCCGGCACGCATCCCTAGCCCAGAAACACGCTGCCGAAACACGGTGAAAAGCGGCCGCCGCCGCCGCGGATCAGGGCAGCCGGCCCGTGAGCAGGCGGCAGGCCTCGAGATACTTTTCCCGCGTCTTCTCCACCACGTCGGCCGGCAGGGCGGGGGGCGGACTGGCCTTGTCCCAGTCGCTCGATTCGAGCCAGTCCCGTACGAACTGCTTGTCGAAGGAATCCGGCACGCGTCCTGGCGAGAGGCCGGAGGCCGGCCAGAACCGCGAACTGTCGGGCGTGAGCACCTCGTCGACAAGCAGCAGCGTGCCATCGGCCGCATGCCCCCATTCGAACTTCGTGTCGGCCACAACGATACCTCGCGACGCAGCATGCTCGGCGCCGCGACGGAATACATCGAGGCTCTTGTCGCGAAGCGTCGCCGCCAACTCCATGCCGATGCGGCCGGCCATCACCTCGAACGAAACGTTCTCGTCGTGGCCACTGGCCGCCTTGGTGGCAGGCGTGAAGATCGGCTGCGGGAGCCGCGAGCCCGGCCCAAGTCCGGCGGGCAGCGGCACGCCGCACACGGTGCCCTGGCGGCGGTACTCGGCCAGGCCGGAGCCGGCGAGCCAGCCTCTGACCACGCATTCGAACGGCACGACCTGCGCCTGCCGCACGAACATGGTCCGGCCGCGAAGCACCTCGCGGTCGACCGTGGCCGGCAGCGGCATGGCGTCGACATCTGTCGTGATCAGGTGGTGCGCCGGGCCACCCGCATCGGCCGAGAGCCGACCGAACCAGAAGGCCGAGATCGCCGTGAGCACCTTGCCTTTGTCGGGGATGGGCGTGGGCAGCACCCAGTCGAAGGCGCTGATGCGGTCGGTGCTGACGATCAGCATCGCCGGGCCGCGCTCGGTGTGGTCGAGCCGGTAGCAGTCCCGCACCTTGCCGCGGTAGAGCGGGCCGATGCCGAGATTCGTCTCCGTCACGGCGGTCGCATGCATGGCCGTCGTTGTAGGAGAATTTTCCGCCGCGTCCAGTTGCGGCGGCCGCATCACGCGAAATCGCGCGACATGCGGGGCAGGGCCGGAATCGTGACCGCCGCCAGGCTCGTTGCCACGACGTGCACGACGGCGCCGCGCCGCTGGATTCGCCCCTGCACCATGAGCACGACGGCGCGACGGGCGGAGGCGTCGGTCGCCTCCCAGACCGCGGGCCGCACCACGACGTTGGCCGCGCCGGTCTCGTCCTCGATCGTCAGGAAGATCATCCCCGCGGCCGTGGCGGGCCGCTGCCGGGTGAGCACGATGCCGGCCAGCCGCACGCGGCGGCCCTCCGGCGCGGCGGCGGCCGCGGCGGCGGTGATCGCGCCGTCAGCCGCCAGCCGCTGCCGCTCGAACTGGATCGGGTGCGCGGAAAGCGACAGGCCGCCGGTGCGGTAGTCGGCGATCACCTCCTCCTGTCGGCCGAGCGCCGGCAGCGCAGGCTCCTCCTCGTCGGCTTCGTCGACCTGCGGTTCGAGGAGCGGCAGCTGGCCGGGCTCGTCGACGCACCGCATCGCCTCCCAGACGGCGCGGCGGCGGTCGAGCCCCAGCGACGCAAGCGCCCCCGCGCGGGCCAGGTGCAAAAGCGACTCGCGTTCGAGCCGCGCCCGACGGGCCAGCTCCTGCGGCAGGCGGAAGGGGCCATCCCGCCGCGCCTGTTCGATCCGCCGCCCCGCCGCTTCCCCCAGACCGTGCACCTGTTCCAGCCCCAGGCGGACGGCCGGCCCCGGCCGCCGCATCCTGTCCGCTCCCGTGCCGTCCGCGGTCCGCCCGCCACCGGGCATCGTGCCGGTGCGCATGCCGGTTCTCGTGCCGCTGCGCTCGACGCCCGCATGCCAGCCGCTGGCGTTCACGTCGACCGGCAGCACCCGCACGCCGTGGGCCCGGGCGTCCCGCACCAGCTGCGCCGGCGCGTAGAAGCCCATCGGCTGGCTGCCGAGCAGGGCGGCGGTGAAGGCCGCCGGATGGTGACACTTCAGCCACGCCGACACGTAGACCAGCAGTGCGAAGCTCGT
>JBIJCD010000461.1:0-3027 GCA_044344895.1 Pirellulales bacterium
CCGGTGCACGGCCGGAGGCAGCACGCCGCCATCGGCCAGCCACATCGGCATGTCAGGCCACAGCAGGAGCAGGTTCACGAGGCTCAAGACGCCGAACCAGCAGCGGAACCGGCATAGCGGCCGCGGATCGACGGGGTCGCGAACCCAGCGGTCGAACGCGGCGACGGCACGGACCGGCGCCCGTGGCAGATGCCTCATGGCCCGAACTCCGGCGGCACCCGCCAGCGGTGAAATGTGTAGCTGCCCCACGCCGCCGACCGCACGCCGGGCCGCAGGGCGGGGCTGACCCGCGGCTCTGCCGGTCGCCACCACCGGACAAGCTCGACCAGCGTCGGATCCTGCCCCTCCTGCCGCAGCGCCCGCACCATGAACTCGACGAACGGCTGCCACAGCCGGTTCTCTTCGTCGAGCCGCAGGTGATCGTTGTAGAACTTCCGCCACCGCTCCTTCTGCACGCGTTCGCCGTAGCCCATCGCGTGCATGGCGGTGAGCATCAGCCGATGGCTCGTGCCGTCACGGTTGACGAACCGCACCTCCACCCGGATGTCGTCCCGCCGCGGATCGGGCGAGAACATCTCCCACGACTGCCAGAGGCCGAAGAGCCGCAGCGCCGGACCGCTCGCGCGATCGATGAGCCGCTTGGGCGGAAACAGCTCGGCCGGCATCGTCCAGCTGAAGGCCGCCAGCGTGTACGCGGCCACGAGGATCGTCTGCCAGTGGCGGAGCGGCCGAACCCATGGCCGGGGCGGAGCGGGCGGCGGCTTCACGATGGTCCCCATCGTTCACTTCCGGAAGGCGGCGCCGTCGAGCCCGTGCCCCTTCATCAGCCGGTAGAGCGTGCCCCGCGGCAGCCGCGCCTCGCGGGCCGCCGCCGAGACGTCGCCCAGGTGCCGCGTGAGCAGGTCGTGGAGGTACTGCTTCTCGAACCGGGCCACGTGCTCGGCCCGCTGCGCGAAGAAGCCCACCGACTCGGCGACGGCGTTCCGGCCGGCGGCGGCGACCAGCTCGTCGGGGAGGTCGTCCACGCCCGCCACCGGGGACTTCGTCATCGCGATCGCCCGGCGCACCACGTTCTGCAGCTCGCGGACGTTGCCGGGCCAGTGGTAGCTTTTGAAGACCTGATAGACGTCGGTGGACAGCCCACCCACCCGTCTGCCCATCTCCTGCGCGGCGCGGTTGGCGAAGAACTCGGCCAGCAGGCCGATGTCGTCGCCCCGGGCCCGCAAGGGCGGCAGGTCGATCCGCACGACGTTGATGCGGTAGAAGAGGTCGCGGCGGAACTCGCCGCGTTCCACCATGTCATCGATGGGGCGGGACGTGGCCGCGACCACCCGGACGTCGACGGCATTTTCTTGCCTGGCGCCGACCCGCCGCACGCGGCGCTCCTGCAGCACGCGCAGCAGCTTGGCCTGCAGCGGCAATGGCAGCTCGCCGATCTCGTCGAGGAAGAGCGTGCCGCCGTCGGCGAACTCCACGAGTCCCATCCGCCGCGTGTCGGCTCCGGTGAACGCGCCCCGCTCGTGGCCGAAGAGCTCGCTCTCCATCAGAGCGTCGGGAATCGCGCCGCAGTCGACCGGCACGAAGGGTCCGGCACTCCGCCGGCTGCGGGTGTGGATGGCCCGCGCCACGAGCTCTTTCCCGGTGCCGGTCTCGCCGGTCACGAGCACGTCGACGGCGCTGGCCGCCACCCGGTCGATGATCGAATAGACCTGCCGCATGGCCGGGCTCTCGCCCAGGAAATCGTCGAACGAGTAGGGCCGCTCGACCGCCCGCCGCAGCACCTCCTCGGCGGCCCGGCGCCGCGACGCGGAGAGCAGCCGCACCAACGCGTCCTCCAGGTCGGATTCGGCCTTCCCGATATCGAGATAGTCGCCCGCGCCCGCCTGCAGGCAGGTCCGGGCCATGGCCACGGAGGGCTGCGGGTCGATCACCACCACGGGCAGCTGCGGATCGGCCTTCCGCATGGTCTGGAGCAGGGCATCGGCCGCCGAGCCGGTCCGTGCCGTGACCACGCCCAGGTCCCAGGTGTCGCGGGAAATGCTGGCGACGGCCTTGTCGACCGATCGTTCCACACGCACCTCGAACGGCTGGAGGCGGGCCGTGAGCGCGGCATAGGGCAGGCCCGCGGCGCCCTCGGAGTCGACGATGAGGATGCGGGGCTGCTGCACGGCGTGGCTCGGGCGGGCGCTTCTGGCAACGAAAGGGTCGGAGGGTGCCACCGCGCGCCGGCCGCCTGCCCCTGCCCGCGAGTGCCGTGAGTATGCAGGTGTCGGTGCCGAGCGGCAACTCGCCCCGCGGCTTCCGGGCCCATCGGGCTCTGGTACATTGCGGGCTGGAAAGAGGAATTCAGCGGCCCGGAGATGTCCACGCGCATGCCACTCGACCCCTACTCGCCGTGCCCGGGCGGCACCGGCAAGAAGATCAAGTTCTGCTGCTCCGAGCTCGTGGGCGATCTGGAACAGCTCGACCAGCTCACGGCCGGCGAGCAGTACGCGGCGGCCTTGGCGGAAGTGGACCGGCTCCTGCAACGGACGCCCGGGCGAGCCTGCCTGCTGGCGCACCGCACGCGGCTGCAGCTTGCCACCAGAAAATTCGCCGAGGCGGCCACGGGCAGCGCCGCGTTCCTCCAGGCGTTCCCCGACAATCCCGTGGCGCTCGGTCAGGCCGCGCTCACCGAGGGGATCGCCGGCAAGGTGCAGGAGGCGGCAGCGCTGTTCGACAAGGCCCGCGAGGCGGCGGGCAAAGAGCCGCCGGCCGACCTCGTGCGGACGGCGCAGACGCTGGTGCAGGTCGGTGCGCAGACCGGACATCCGGGGTTCGCACAGGCGCTCGTCGAATGGCTGGTCGACGCCGGCCAGGGGAGCGACGAGGAGCGGCAGGCGCTGGCCGCGATCATCGGCTCGGCGGGCGTGCCGCCGGCCCTGCGGACGAAGGTGCCCTTCGAGCCGCCGCCGGCCGATTCGCCGTATCGTTTCGAGTTCGAGTCGGCTCTCAAGCACGCCGGCGAATGGCGGCTCTCCAAGGCGT
>JBIJCD010000462.1:0-3022 GCA_044344895.1 Pirellulales bacterium
AAGCACTTCGTGTCGAGAATCCAATGCTCGCCCGGCCGGATCCGGAGCAGATGGAAGCCGCCCAGTCGGGAGTCGAGATAGACGGTGCCCGTGCCGCTATACCTCGGCCGCAGCAGCGACTCATCGGAAAAGAGCGACACCCAGATCGATCGCAGCGACGGCCAGGGCACATCCATCGTGATCGCGCCCTGCATGTGGTTGAGCGCCCCCCGCTCCGTCCGCACGTCGTCCCCCTCCAGGCTCACCGTCACCCAGCGCATCCCCTCCCGGTGCTCCACCTCAAAGGTCGCCATCGATCGCCACCTCCTGGCCGCGGGTGACGCCGCCTGTGGTCCAGTCGCACTTCCATCCCGGGAAGGCGACGGCCGGGTAGGGATCGGGATCGATCGGCGCCACCGCGGCATGCACGATGTCGAATTGCCGGTCGGGGCGGATCCGTCCCACCCGGAAATACTTCGTACAGTGCTGCGTCTTGGGGTCGAGCCGGACCGTCCCGCCGGGGCCGGTGAATTCGAGGCCCTCGCGGAACACCTGCCGGACGGCCTCGGTTTCGAACGAGCCAGCCCGTTCCACGGCCGCCTTCCAGAGATGCACGAGGCACCACTGGGCCTCCAGTGCATCCCCGGTGACGCGATCGTGGCCGAATTCGCCGCGGAAGCCGTCGACCCACTGGCGGTTGGCCTCGCTGTCGAGGCTCTGGAAATAGCCCGCCACCGCATAGTGAGCCTGCAGGTGCTGCGCCGGCAGGCCGCGGAGTTCGTCCTCGCTGATGCTGGTCGACACGACGGGCAGTTTTTCCGGGTCGATTCGGGCCTCGGCCAGCGCCTCGAACAGGCCCAGGTTGCTGTCGCCGTTGACCGTGCTGAGCACGCAGTCGGCCTTGGAGAAGAGGATCTGCTGCACCGCCGTCGCGAAGTCGCGGTGACCCAGCGGCAGGTAGGCCTCGCCGGCCGGCCGCATCTCCATCGCGTCGAGCTGCCGCTTCACGATGTAATTCGCCGTCCGCGGATAGACGTAGTCGGAGCCCAGCAGGAAGATCCTCTTCCGCGCCCCGGCGGCGGGGCTCATCAGCCAGTCGATCGCGGGCAGCACCTGCTGGTTCGGCACGCTGCCGCCGTACACGATGTACGGCGACGACTCGTTCCCCTCGTACTGCACCGGGTAGAAGAGCAGCTTTTCGTGCTCCTCGAAGAGCGGCAGCACCGCCTTGCGGCTGGCGCTCGTCCAGCAGCCGAACGCCGCGACCACGCCCTCGTCGAGCAGCCGCCGGGCGCGGCGGACGAAAACCTCTGGCCGGGAGCGGGCGTCGGGCGCCAGGGCGACGAGCTGCCTGCCCAGCAGCCCGCCCGCAGCGTTGATCCGCTCGAAGGCGTGCAGCTCGATGTCGCGCAGCGACGCGCCGCTGATCGCCATCGTGCCGGTCTGGGAGTGGAGCAGGCCGACGGGCACACCCGCGGTGCGGCGGGGAATCCCGACAGAGCAGCCCGCAAACAGCCCGGGCGCGAGCACGCGGGCGGCGGCGAGCGTGGCGGCCGCGGACCGGGCCAGCGCCTCCCGGCGCGTGACGCCCGGCGCCGACGCCGGTGCGGTGACGGACGGGCTCGCTTCACTCATCGTTCATCCGTCGGTAGAGGGCCTCGAAGGGCTCGGACGTGATGCTGACGTCGCCTCGGAACGGCTGGTTCATGTCGATGATCAGGTACATCATCGTGCCCAGGTAGGCGGCCAGGATGCCGCCGAGCACGAGATGCGAGACGAGCCGCATGTTGAACATCCAGCAGAGCACGATGTTGAAGAGGGCTCCCAGGAACATCACGTACCACATCGACGCGGGCAGCGCGGATGTCACGGAAAACAACCGCATCCGCCGGCACTCGAGGAAGTGGTTGAACTGCCGCAGGGCCTCGGCATGGAGGATCTCCTCGGCGGGCGTGGCCGGCTGGAAGTCGAGCAGCCGGTCGTGGAACGCCTCCGCGCGGATGGTGCCCTCCTCCGGCACGATGCCCCGCTGCTGCAGCGGCCAGGCGTACTTGATCACATACCGCGTGTAGTCGCGGAGCAGCCAGCGGAGGTTCTGTCCGTGCGGCTCCGGGTAGCGGGAGGCGTCCTCGTAGAGCGCGGAGAGGGCGGCGGCCTCGCGGGTGACATTCGCGCCGGCCTCGGCGACGTTCTGATAGGCCGTGACCGCGATCAGGCCGAGGAGCAGGCCGTAGAACACGCAGAAGCAGGAAAGGATATAGCCGACGATGTCGTTGGCCCCCGGCGTGTTCTTGACGAACTGCCGGAGGATCGGCCGCACGAGAATCGCGCCGGCCCAGTAGAACGCCACGAACAGGGCGACGATGACGACCGCCAGCTGCTTCGGCGGGATGTCGTAGATCCAGTAGAAGTCCGCGATCATGGTGGTAGCCGCCGGTCCGGGAGCGGCCGGGTGGGCCGTCGGGCCGATACTACCAACGGCCCGGGGTCACTGCACGTTTTCGCCGTCCATGGCGTAGATCGCCAGATGGCGGCCGTCGGGACCACGGAGTTCCTCGACGCGAAACGTGCCCGCCACGGCCACGGGGCGGATGGAGAAGTCGGCCGACTTTCCCGGCAGCATCCGCACCACGATGCAGTCGTGCAGGGCCGCGCCGGGGCCGAAGCAGCATTCCATGTTGTCGCGGACCAGCACGAACTGCGTCAGGCCGGTCTGCTGGAAGCTCGGCAGGATGTAGCCGCGGATTCGCACGCGGGTGTTCTCCAGCGACGTCACCCGCGCGGGCAGAAGGTCGCGGGTGAAGGGATCGCCCTTCTGCATGTCGAGCTTGACGTCGTCGAAGGTGATGTCGCGCACCGCGGTCGGGCGCGCCGGCTGCGGGGCGGCCGCCGTGGCGCTGCGGGAGTCGGTCGCCGGCGTCACGGCCGGCGGCCGCGCCGGCGCCGGGGGCGCACCGCAGCCGGCGAGACAGCCGACGGCGAATAGCCCGCGGGCAAGTGCGTGACAGCCGCGGACCGAGCGCGATCGCGGCGGCAGGGGGGC
>JBIJCD010000464.1:0-3014 GCA_044344895.1 Pirellulales bacterium
GGCATTCCCGGAGTAGCTTGGTCGCGATGAGCTAGACGGGGGCGGGGCGGTTGATGCGGAAGCAGAACCGCGACCACGGCTTCCTTTAAACCAAGCGGTCAGCCCGCGACCGCGGGCTCGCGGCGGCGGCGGTTCCGCCAGGCCTCGAGGCCTAGGGCGCCGGCGGCGAGTAGCGCGAGGCCGGAGGGCTCGCCCGAGAGTTCGGGCACGGGAGCCGGCCCTGCCTCGGGCACCTCTCCGACGAAGATCGCCGTGTTCGGTGTCGACTGGTAATAGGCCTCGGTGATCTTGAATCCCTGGCCCGGCAGCGCCGGATCACCGCCGAAGTCGATCGTCAGGCTGCCCCAACCGTAGTAATACGTGTTGGGGGTATTGTCGAAGGCGAAGCGAAAGCCGAAGTAACCGGGAACATTGGTAGTAAAATTTGACTGAAAGTTGTTTCCGACGCCAGCCTGATTGAATGTCAGATACGCCAGAGGCGACCGCCACACCGAGGCGCCCGGTCCGATAGCCACGGAGCTCAACAGGTTAACCAGCATGTACGCAGTGCCGTTGTCTTGCTGCAGCAGCCCATTCGGATTTGTGGCAAATGGCGAGGCCGGGTAAAGGATTCCAACTCGAAGCGCACTCAAGGGGGCGTTGACCAGGTTGAAATCGGCATTCCCATCGCCATCGACATCCCACGGAGTGTTGACGACCGTCAAAGGCACCGACACCGGGGGCCGTAGCGTGCCGGGCGTCACGTTCGTCGGCGACGTGGATGTGACCCCGGGGATGTTCAGGGCTGCGTTCACGCCCGGCGTCGGTACGTAGGTGATCGTGTCCGCGACGGCGTCTCCCGCGATCGCGGCGGCCGCCGCGCCCGTGACCGCGGCCAGCTTGCCGCTGAGCCTTGCCGCACCCTCGCGGCTGGCGGCCTGAGCTGCCGAGCGACTGCGCGGACGGTTGTCAGTGGACTGCGCGGGGCATGCTGCCGACATCTTCATATCCTTAGCTCTTCCAGGCTGAAACCGGTCTCTGCTTTCCGCGGCATCTCGTGCCGATGGGGCCAGTTCGCCAACGTCGTCGTCACACGGGCGGAACATTTAGCGCAACCGGAACGCGTAGAATAATAGGCCCAAATGGACCTGTCAAAACCGCGGACTCACCCCGTCGGCCTGCTGTTTTCCGCGGGTTTTGGCGCTAGCCCCCCGGGGCCCCAGAAGCCGACCAGTCGATCCCAAAACCGGCCGCCTCGGCGCGAACTGACGCTTGCCCGGAAGGCGCGGGGCTACGCCCTCGGCCCTGGCGTTAGACTTTCCAGTGCCATGAGCGCGGTTCACCCGCCACGTCCGGCCCGGTTTCCGCCCGGTGCGCCGCACCGCAGCGTCCCCCATGCGCTGCCGTCGGCCGCGGTCGGGCCGCTGGCTGCTCTCGTGCCGTTCGTGCTCGCCGCCGTGCTCGCCGCACCGACGGCCAGGGGTGCCGACGACAATGCCGCCCGCTTCAAGGAGTCGGTCGCGACGCTCCTGGCCACCCGCTGCGGCTCCTGCCACGGCTCCGCCGCCGCCGAGAGCGGATTTCGCATCGACGATCGCGAGCAGGCGTTCCGCGGCGGCGATTCCGGGATCGCCGGGATCGTGCCGGGCAAGCCCGCCGAGAGCGAACTCTATAAAAGGATCGCGTCGACCGATCCCGAAGCGCGGATGCCGGCCGACGCCGACCCGCTCACGGCCGCCGAGCAGTCACTGATCAAGGAATGGATCGAGGCGGGGGCCACGTGGCCCGACGAGATGCGGTCGCTCGCCGACCTCGTGCCCACGAGCGACAAGAAGCCGGCCAAGGGTGCAGACCACTGGGCGTTTCAGCCGATCGTGCGGCCGCCCGTTCCAGAAGTGTCCGAATCGTGTGTCAACCCGATCGACGCATTCGTCGCCGCCGGCCTTGCGGCCACGCGGCTGGCATTCAATCCGGAGGCCGACCCTCGCGCCCTCATCCGCCGCGTGTCGTTCGACCTCGTCGGCCTGCCTCCCACGCCCGAGGAGATCGACGCCTTTGAGACCGCCTGCGCGGCCCGCGGAATCGACGGCCCCTATGGTGAACTGGTCGACCGGCTCCTCGCTTCACCGCACTATGGCGAGCGGTGGGCCCGACACTGGCTCGACGTGGTGCGATTCGCCGAGAGCAACGGCTTCGAGATGAACCGGATCCGGGACAGAGCCTGGCCGTACCGCGACTGGGTGATCGAGTCGTTCAACGCCGACATGCCCTACGACGAGTTCGTGCAGAAGCAGCTTTGCGGCGACATGCTCGCCGCCGACGCCGCCACCGGCTTCCTCGTGGCCGGCCCGAAGGACATGGTCACCTCGCCCGATCCCGTGCTCACGGCCAACCAGCGGGCCGATGAATTGCACGACATCGTCAGCACGACGGCCACGACGTTCCTTGGGCTCACCGTCGGCTGCGCCCGCTGCCACGAGCACAAGTTCGATCCGATTCCGCAGGCCGACTACTACCGGATGAAGGCGGTGTTCGCCGGCATCGAGCATGGCGAGCGGCCGATGCTGCCTCCCGACAACGCCGCCCGGCTCGAGCAGATCGCCGCGTTAAAGCGGGAGCTCGCAGAGCCCGCCCGGCGGCTCGATGCCTGGAAGCCGGTGGCCAGCCTGAAGCGATCGATCGTGATCGACGACGCCAACGCCGGCCGCGAGCTGCTCGTGCCCCCAAGCGACACAGTCGCGCACGCCGATGGCGGGGGCCGCGGCGAGGCCGGCTGGAAGGGAAGCCTCTTCTCGCTGCCGAACCTCGGCCACAAGTATCAGTGGTGGGGCGGCGTCACCGGGAAGCCGGTCATTGCGTATGCGCCGAAGGCCGAGGGCTACCACCGGATCTGGATCTCCTGGGGTGCGGGCTGGCACTCGCACGCCCGCGACGCCCGCTACATCCTCGATGCCGACGGCAACCCGGGCACCACCGACGACCAAGAGCTGATCGCCACGGTCGATCAGCGGCTCTTCGCAGACGGCACCGGCGAG
>JBIJCD010000463.1:0-3014 GCA_044344895.1 Pirellulales bacterium
GTGCAGCCCGCGTCCGCTCCAGCTGCAGCTCCAGCTCCGGCTCCAGCCGCCGCGAAGCCCGCTGCGGCTGCCCCGGCTCCGGCCGCGGCACCCGCTGCAGCGGCCAAGCCGGCGACGCCTGCTCCGGCGCCGGCAGCTGCGCCGGCAGCGGCCGCCAAGCCCGCTGCTGCTCCCGCAGCTCCGGCCGCCACGCCTGCGAAGCCGGAGCCCGCCAAGCAGGCCGAGCCGGCCAAGAAGTAAGCTGAGGAGTCAGGCGCCGGCAGCGCGGGCGGCAGGCTGCGGCGCACAACCGTCGACCGTGCGGCCGGCAGCGGGCCGCGGCAGGACGAGCGAGAGACTCACGACACGAAAGGATTCGCAGATGCATGCACAGGTGTGGCGGGTGTCGCTGTCAGTCGCCGGAGCCGCGGGGCTCCTCGTCTGTGGAGGGCTCATCGGCGGCTGGCTCAGCCGCCCAGTGGTCCTGCCGCGGGTGCAGGCGGTCACGTCGCAGGCGGACAGTTCGTTCGCCGTCTGCACGGTGCCCATCGACGGGGCCGTGGAAGGCTTCTTCATGCTCGATTTCGAGACAGGCGACCTGTCCGGAGGCGTGCTCAATCCCAACACGTCGCAGTTCGGCGCCGCGTACAAGCACAACGTGCTCAAAGCCCTCGGTTTCAAGCCCGGGCAGGTAAAGAACCCGAAGTTTCTGCTCGTCGCGGGGCTGGCCGACCTCCGCCGCACCGGCAACGCGTCGTTGGCGCAGTCGGTGCTGTACGTCACCGATTCTTCCACCGGCACCACCGTGGCCTACGGCATCCCCTGGAGCATGCAGCAGCCGCAGGCGACGATGGCCCTCGTGCCGCTCGATGTCGCCCGGCCGCGTGGCGGTGGGGCGAAGGCGAAATGAGGCCGGCATGAACGTCGTCGTCAATGGCGAGGTGCGTGTCCTCCCGGCCGGCTCCACGGCGGCGGATCTCGTGGCCCTGCTGGGCCTCGAGGGTCGTCCGCTCGCCGTCGAGGTCAACGAACGGGTGGTGCCGCGGGCCGGCCTGCCGGGCTGTAAGCTATGCGACGGAGACCGCCTGGAGATCGTGACGCTCGTGGGCGGCGGATGACCATGTACCCACGGTTCTGCGATGCCCCGCGTCGATGACACCCTCGTCCCATCCGGCCGGCCCGGCGCCGACGACGCGCCGTTGCGGGTCGGGGGCATGACGCTGGCCAGCCGGCTCGTCGTCGGCACCGGCAAGTACGCCAGCCATGCCCTCATGGCGGACTGTCTCGACGCCTCGGGCACCGACTGCGTCACGGTGGCGGTGCGGCGTGAGCGGCTCGTCAACGCCGCGGGCGAGAACATCCTCGACCATATCGACACGTCGCGGTACGTGCTGCTGCCGAACACCGCCGGCTGCTACACGCCCGACGACGCGGTCCGCGTGGCGCGGCTGGGCCGCGAGCTGCTCCGCGATCTCGGCAACGCCGGGGCCGAATGGGTGAAGCTGGAGGTGCTGGGCGACCAGCGGACGCTCCTGCCCGATCCCGTGGGCACGCTCGAGGCCACCCGGCGTCTCGTGGAGGACGGGTTCACGGTGCTCGTCTACACCAGCGACGATCCCGTCGTCGCCCGGCGGCTGAAGGAGGCCGGCGCCGCCAGCGTGATGCCGGCCGGCAGTCCGATCGGCTCCGGGCAGGGCATCCTCAACGCCAACAATCTGCGGATCTGCATGGAGTATCTGAAGGAGGGCGATCCCGAGTATCCGGTCATCGTGGACGCCGGCGTGGGGACGGCCAGCGACGTGGCCGCCGCCATGGAGCTGGGCGTGGACGGCGTGCTGCTCAACACGGCGATCGCGCACGCCGCCGAGCCGCTGCGGATGGCGCACGCCATGCGGGCGGCCTGCTTCGCGGGCCGGCAGGCCTGGCTGGCGGGGCGGATTCCGCGGAAGCTCTACGCCACGGCGTCGAGCCCCGACGAGGGCGTCGTCGCCCGCAGCCGGCGCGGGTGAGGAAGACGCCATGCTCGCCAAGCGGATCATCCCCTGCCTCGACGTGGAGCGGGGCCGTGTCGTGAAGGGCACGCGGTTTCTCGACCTGGTCGACGCGGGCGATCCGGTGGCGGTGGCTGCGCGGTACGAGGCCGAGGGGGCGGACGAGCTCGTCTTCCTCGACATCACGGCGAGCCACGAGGGCAGGGCGATCATGCTCGACGTGGTTCGCCGCGTGTCCGAGACGATCTTCATGCCGTTCACGGTCGGCGGCGGAATCCGCACGCTCGACGACGCGGTGCGGCTCATCCACGCCGGTGCCGAGAAGGTGAGCATCAACTCGTCGGCCGTGCGGACCCCGGAGCTGATCACGGCGGTCGCCGACCGTCTCGGCAGCTGCGCGACCGTGGTGAACATCGACCCCAAGCGGGTGTGGCGTGACGGCCGCGAGGTGTGGGAGGTGTTCGTCAACGGCGGTCGCGTGCCGACCGGGCTGGAGGCGGTGCCGTGGGCCCGGCGGGTGGAGGAGCTCGGCGCGGGCGAGATCGTGCTCACCTGCATGGACCGCGACGGCACCCGTGACGGCTACGACCTGGAGATCACCTCCGCCGTCAGCGGGGCGGTGGGGATCCCCGTCGTCGCCAGCGGGGGGGCTGGCCGGCCCGAACATCTCGCAGCGGCGATCGAGGAGGGCCGGGCGGATGCGGCGCTGGCCGCTGGCATCTTCCACTTCGGAGAGTGTACGATTCGGGAGGTGAAGGAACTCTTTGCGCGGCGGGGGATTCCCGTCAGGCCCATTTCCTCGGCGAATCATGGCGACACTCGAACCCAATTCCGCGACGCATGAGGCGGCGTCAACTCCCGCCACCCCCGCCCCCAGCCAGCCGGCCCCGGCCGCGTCGACCCCGCACCCGGTGGCCGTTGAGGGCGGTGGCTTGGCGATCGACCGGCTGTTCGAGGCGATGGTCAAGCTCAACGGCAGCGACCTGCATCTGAAGGTCGGCCAGCCTCCGTTCATGCGGGTCAAAGGTGCGCTCCAGCCGCTGA
>JBIJCD010000465.1:0-3005 GCA_044344895.1 Pirellulales bacterium
GGCATTGGTCGTTGCCCTTGCCGGTGGCCCCGTGCGCGTAGACGGTGGCTCCCTCGGCGTGTGCGATCTCCACGCACACCTTGCTGATCAGCGGCCGGGCGATCGAGGTTCCGAGGAGGTAGGTGCCCTCGTACCGGGCCTGCCACTGCATCACCGGGAAGGCGAAGTCGCGGCACAGCTCCTCGCGCACGTCGACGATCAGCGCCTTGGCGGCGCCGCAGGTTCGCGCCTTGGCGAGCGTCGCCTCCCGGTCCTCGCAGGGCTGGCCGAGGTCGACGTATACCGCCACCACCTCGTAGCCCTGTTCGATCAGCCAGCCGAGGATCACCGAGGTGTCGAGACCTCCCGAATACGCCAGTACGCACTTCTTCTTCATCGACCTGTTTCGCCTTCCTGTTTCTGCGTCGGATCGTGCGACGACCGCCCGCTCCGGGACCGGGCCGGCGGCCCCCGCCCCGACCGTCACACCTCGTGCACGAGGGCCATATTATGCCCTCCGGCGCCGAATCCGATACCCGCCACGAGCAGAATCCGGTCGCCCTTGCGGAGCCGGCCCTCGCGCAGGCCCCACGCCGTGACGTGCTCGAGAAGGGCATTGATGTCGGCGCCATCGGCGGCCGCCAGCGGCGTCACGCCCCAGTAGAGCGACATCTGCCGCAGCGTGGCCGGATCGTCGCTCACTCCCACGGTGGGTACGGCGCCGCGCCGCTTCGACCGGGCGATCGCCGTCACGCCGCTCTTGCTGCCCACGACCACGAGCTTGGCGGCGAGTTCCGCGGCGATCCGGCTGGCGCCGTCCACCACGGCCTGCGTGATCGGGTGCAGGCCCTCGACCAGAAACTCCGGCGCCGGAGCAAAGTCCGCGGCGGCGATCGCCGCCCGCCCCCTGCCGAGCGTCTCCTCGACGTAGTGCCGGCGGTCGTCGAGGTACTGCTTCTCCGTCGCGCTGGCGATCCGACGCATCATCTCGACGGCCAGCCGCGGGTGCTCGCCGATCGCCGTCTCGCCCGACAGCATGCAGGCGTCCGCCCCGTCGAGGATCGCGTTGGCCACGTCGGTCGTCTCGGCCCGGGTGGGCCGCCGGGAGTGCTGCATGCTGTCGAGCATCTGCGTGGCCACGATGACGGGCTTCTGGTACCGCTGGCAGACGCGGATGATCTGCTTCTGCACCATCGGCATGCTCGCCACGTCGATCTCCACGCCGAGGTCGCCGCGTGCCACCATCACCACGTCGGCGGCCTCGACGATCGACGCCAGATTGTCGATCGCCTCCCGCTTCTCGATCTTGGCGACGACGCGGGCCTTGGAACCGCGGGTGCGCAGCAGTTCCTTGAGCAGCCTCACCTCCACGGCGCTGCGCACGAACGACAGGCTCACGAAGTCGGCGCCGGCGGCCGCCGCCCACTCGGCATGCTGCCAGTCGGCCGCGCTCATCGCGGCTACGGAGAGCTTCACGCCCGGCAGGTTGACTCCCTGGCGGCTGCGGATAAGGCCGCCCTGCACGACCCGGCACAGCGCATGCTGTGACGAGCGTTCCTCGACCACGAGACTCACTGTGCCGTCGGCGAGCATGACGGCATCGCCGACCGCCAACTCGTCGATGAGCCGGTCGTAGGTCGTGGTGAACTCGTCGTGCCGGCCGCTCTCGGTGCCGCGGACGAAGCGAAACGCGGCCCCCGGCACGCATTCCACCGAGCCGCCCGGTATCTCCCCCAGCCGGATCTTCGGGCCGGCCAGATCGACGAGCACGCCGATCGGCCGGCCGGTGGAGGCGGCCACCCGCCGCACGCGGTCAAGCGTCTCCTGATGCTCGGCCGCCGAGCCGTGCGCCATGTTGAGCCGGAAGACGTCGACGCCGGCGTCGACGAGTTCGCGGAGGCCGGCTTCATCGCGGCAGGCGGGACCGATCGTGGCGACGATCTTGGTGCGGACGATCGGCGGGGCGGTCGACATGGCGTGGCGTCCTGGCGGGAGGGGAGAGCGGACGGCGCGGCAGGAATCTCAGAATACTGAAAACGGCAGCGGTTCCGGTAGACTCCCGTGATGGCGACGCGGATCTGGCAGGACCGACGGGTGATCGTGGCGGGCGGCACGGCCGGGTTCGGTCTCGTGCTGGCGCGGCATCTCGACGCCGCCGGCGCCAGGGTGCTCGTCGTTGGCCGGTCGGGCGAGGGCGTGCGGCAGGCGCTCCGGTGGATCGACGACCGCGGCGGCGCCGGCGACCGGATACGGGGTACGACCGCCGACCTGGCCAGTCCGGGCGAGGGTGGCCGCGTGGCCGCCGAGGCGATGCGGCTCCTCGGGGGCATCGACGATCTGTTCTTCTGCGTCGGCCGGTCGGGCAGGGCGTCGATGCTCAAGACCGACGCGGCGACGCTCCGCGAGTCTTTCGACGCCAACGTCTCGACCGCCGTCGAGATCACCCAGGCCGTCGCCGACGACGTGGTGGCTTCCCGCGGCCACTTGGTCTACATCGGCAGCCTCGCGGGCAAGCTCGTGACGCCGTTCATGGGCCCCTACTGCGTGGCGAAGTCGGCACTGGCAGCCTACGTTGACGCGGTCCGGTTGGAGCTGGCGCCGCGTGGCGCGCACGTGCTTCTGGTCTCGCCGGGGCCGATCCGTCGGGACGATACCGCCCCCCGCGCCGCCGAGGCGGCCGACCGCTACGCGTCCGACGTCGCGGGGGCCGGACTGCCGCCGGAGGCGCTCGCGCCCGGCGGCACGCGGGCGGTCGCGCAGCTCGATCCTGACCGGCTGGCCGAATCGGTGCTGGTCGCCTGCGCGGGCCGACGGAGCGAACTGGTGGTGCCGCGGTCGGCCGGGCTGCTGGCCGGCGTCATCGAATGGTGCCCCGAGTGGGGCCGCCGGATCCTGGCCCGGGCCGCGGCCCGGCGCGGGTGACACCATGGACGTTTCGCCGGCCGACCCTGGCATGCCGTGGATGAGTCCGTCGCTGATCGACCACGCGCAGCTCATGCTCGACTCCTTCGCCCGGCTGCTCCGCC
>JBIJCD010000466.1:0-2999 GCA_044344895.1 Pirellulales bacterium
GCAGGACGGGCTGGCGAAGGCGACGTTCGGGGGCGGGTGCTTCTGGTGCACCGAGGCGGTCTACGCCGAGCTCAAGGGCGTGAAGAGCGTGACCAGCGGCTACACCAACGGCAAGGTGCCCAACCCGACCTACAAGGATGTCTGCACGGGGCTCACCGGCCACGCCGAGGCGATCGAGATCGAATACGACCCGGCCGTCGTGTCGTTCGAGAAGCTGCTCGAGGTGTTCTTCGCCACGCACGACCCGACGACGCTCAACCGGCAGGGCGCCGACGTGGGCACGCAGTATCGGTCGGGCATCTTCTACCACGACGACGAGCAGAAGCGGGTCGCCGAGGCGATCATCCGGAAGCTCGACGCGGCGCGGGTGTTTCCCGGCAAGATCGTCACCGAGGTGACCAAGGCCGACACGTTCTATCCGGCGGAGGCCTACCACCAGGACTTCTTCGCCAAAAACCCGCTGCAGCCCTACTGCCAGGCGGTCGCGGCGCCGAAGGTGGAGAAGGTCCGCAAGGTCTTCAAAGACCTGGTGAAGTAAGGTCTCAGGGCGAGGCTTCGCTGGAGCGGCAGCGGCCGGCCGCCGCCGGCTCTCACCCCGCCTCGAATCCCCGCCGGAGCCGACCATGCCATCGCGACGAGCGCTCGCCCTGCTGCCGTGTCTGTGCCTGCTTGCCTGGTCGGCCGCCGCGGAAGCGGCCGCACGGCGGCCCAACGTGATCTTCATTCTTACGGACGACCAGGGCTGGGGCGACGCCCACTTCGCGGGGCATCCCTACGCGAAGACGCCGCACCTCGACCGGCTGGCCCGCGAGGGCACCTGGTTTCGCCAGTTCTACGTCGCTGCGACCGTCTGCTCCCCCAGCCGCGCCGCTTTCATGACGTCGCAGTACCCGGCCCGGCAGCAAATCCACGGCCACTTCGCCACCGACGAGAGCAACGCCGCCCGCTCGATGCCGAACTGGCTCGACCCCGACGTCACGACCCTGCCGGACCTGCTCAAGCAGGCCGGCTACGCGACCGCGCATTTCGGCAAGTGGCACCTGGGCGGCGGCAAGGATGCGCCGGCGCCCGATCGGTACGGCTTCGACGAATCGAAGACGGTGAATTCATCCGGCCCGACGCTCGGCGACGAGGGCAAGTCACCCTTTTTTCGCGCCAAGTCGACCCGGCTGATCGTGGACGAGACGATCGACTTCATCCGCCGGCACAAGGACGGCCCCTTCTACGCCAACGTCTGGACCCTGCTGCCGCACGCCCGCCTCGAGCCGACGCCCGAGCAGATGGCGGTCTACGCCGGACTCGAGCCGCGGGCCGAAGAGCCGGCGTTCGGTCCGTGGATGCGGAAGTACCTCGCGGCCGCGAAAGACCTCCGCTCCCAGATGCAGGTCTTCTGCGCCTCGCTGACAGACCTCGATGCGCAGGTCGGCCGGCTGCTCGATGCGCTCGACGAGCTGGGCCTCGCCGAGGACACGATCATCGTGTTCTCCAGCGACAACGGCCCCGAGGACTACCGCGTCTCCAATGCGTCCAACGCCGGTGTCGGCAGCACCGGCCCCCTGCGGGCCCGCAAGCGGAGCATGTACGAAGGGGGCATCCGGACCTTCGGCCTCGTCCGTTGGCCCGGCAAGGTGCCTGCCGGACGCGTTGACGAAACGAGCGTCGTGGGCGCAGTGGACGTGCTGCCGACGATCGCAGCGCTGGTCGGCGTCGCCCTGCCGCAGGGGCTCGCCCTCGACGGCGAGGACCTCAGCGGTGCCTGGCGCGGCGCGTCGGCGCCACGGAAGAAGCCGCTCCACTGGGAGTGGCTTTTCGGTGTGCAGGGACCGCAGGACGGCTACATGCCCCCGGCGCTGGCCATCCGCGACGGCGACTGGAAGCTCTTCGTCAACCATGACGGCAGCGGTCCGCAGCTCTATTCGATCCCGGACGATCCTGGCGAAGCCCGTGACCTCGCCGCGGACCGGCCCGACGTGGTGCAGTCGCTCACGGCGAAAGCGCTCGCCTGGGCGAAGACCCTGCCGCCGAGCGCCGCCCGCGACACGGTGGCCTCCGGGGGAACCGTCGAGAAGAGGCCGGCGGCCAAGAAGGGGCCCGCTGAGAAGCCCGCGGCGGCGACCGACCGGCCGAAGATCTTCGGGAAATGGGATAGAGACCGCGACGGATTCCTCGCGCGGGATGAATATCTCGCCCGCCTGAGTGGCAAGCCCGACGCCCCGGAGCGGTTTCGCCGCTTCGATACCGACGGCGACGGCCGGCTCACCCTCGACGAGTTTGTGAACGCCGGCCGTTGAGCGGGGTTCGAGAGCGGCCGCGGCGGCTCAGTACAGCCGTACCCATTGGTTCGCCGGTCTGCGGCATGCTCGTCGCCGGCGGATTGTGCTCCGTCCGACTTCGGGGCCGTGGTGCGCCGCTCATGAGTCGCACAATTCACCGGCTTATCAGCATCAGGGGTGGCGGAGTGCTTGAGGGGAAGGGCCATCGCCCATGGGTGAATGTTTCGACTGATCACCGTCGCAGGGATGCGACACGTCGGGGGCTTTCGGTTGACGTGGAGCACGCTCTGTCTGGGGCGATCACCGCCGGGACGGCAGAAGTCTCCTCGCGGGATGATTTCGCACGACGGCCTGTGCCGCCGCAGACGTCTTGGACATGCGAAATCCTCCAAGCTCGTCGAGCTTCCGCCGATCCCGGCTTCCCGTTGATCAGGCTTGCCAAAGGCCATGGATGGCTTTGCAGCCGTGTCGTTACGCGTCAGCGTAACGTACGACGTCGCCAGGATGGCGACCTGGCCCTGCGCTGGAACCCTCGGCGTTCCGGCGCAGGGCCCAGGCTGCAAAGGCCATGGATGGCTTTGCAGCCGTGTCGTTACGCGTCAGCGTAACGTACGACCAGCTCCCCCGCCTCGACAGGCGTGCCGGGGGCCACGAGGACTTCGGCCACCTTGCCTTCCCGCTCGGCGTAGACGGTGGTCTCCATCTTCATCGCCTCGAGGCTGAGCA
>JBIJCD010000467.1:0-2998 GCA_044344895.1 Pirellulales bacterium
GGACTCGATCCGGGGCTGGGGCGGATGCTGCTCGGGAGCCGGCTGCGGGGCGGGCATCGCCGTTTCAGCGGCCGCCACGCTGGGCTCGGCGGGCGCCCACAGGTCGGCCTCCGGCGTGCGGACGACGGCGGTCGCGGGAGCAGAGACTGCCGTGATCGACACGTTCGCCGCCGGCCGGGATTCGGACTCGACGAGCTGGATCGACAGCAGCGGCTGTCCCTCGCGAAGCGGATGCTTGAGCACCAGCCCGCTGAAGGCGTCGCTGGCCCGCAGGGCCGTCGTCGGCACCATCGCCCGCGGCCAGTCGCGCAGTGCGACGTCCCACACCGTCACCGGGGCGCCCTGCGGGAGCGACCGCAGCGCCACGAAGATCGGCTCGCTCTCCACGCGAGGCTTCGCCTGTGCCAGCCGCACGTCGAGCACGCTGTTGACGCCGACCGCCGCCGCCGCACCGGCGACGAAGGCTGCGGCGAAGACCGTGAACGCCCGAGGCCTGTGCGACCGCGTCGGGGGTGTGCTGGATGGCGAAGCGGAACGCATGGTGGATTCTCTCGTCGATGCCCGCGGGAGGCGGCCGTCGCGGGTGTCGCGACGGCGGTGGCCCGCCGGGCCCTCGTCAGGGATCGACACCCGTGGCAGGGTGCGTAAAGCCTGCGGCACCGAGGGATTGCCGCTTGCCAAGACACCGCAGACTCACGCCGGTCCGCGACCGGCGTGGCCGCGAGGGTCTTCCCAGGCTTCCCCGATTTACGGTCGTGGGGCAGGGAAGCCGGCGGTCGACGTGCTCGTCGCGTTCGTGCCCGGTTCAGCGGGTGGCGTCTTCTGCGCCGGGGTCGCCGTCGCGATCGACGTCTTCGGCGGCGAACATCGGATCGATCCGCTGCGCCAGCGGCTCGGGGCGGATTGCCAACAACCGCTGGCCAGCCCGGCTTCCCGTGCGGTCGCGGAAGAAGGCGTCGCCCACCGACGACGCGGGCTCGCCCACGCAGCCGATGACGACCATCGAGCCGGCGGGCAACGTCACCTCGAACGTGAGTCCGGCGAGCTCGTCCCGCCGCTGGCCGGCCTCCAGGCGGAACATGCCCTCCTCGCCCACCCACGACCGCTCGACGGGGCCGTGCTTGATGGTCGGCGCGAGCCGCAGTCGCACGCGGCCGTCGGCCGCCGACCAGGACCGCAGTTCGAACAGCGGGCTGGCGTCGCCGTAGGTCCTGCCGCGGATCCCGCCGTCGTCGTGCTCGAGGAGCACCAGCTCGCTGATGCCCGTCGCCGTCACCACGTCGCTGGAGCGTCCGGGGAGCAGCCGCAGCAGGTGCCGCACGAGGGCCGGATTGTCGGGCAGCGCGGTCGGCAGGCTCTCGGTGGCCGCGGCCGCCGTGGGGAGGAACCGCTCCGCGATGTGGGGCGGCAGATGCGCCGGCACGACGCCGGCCCGCAGTCCGTTGGCGTGCAGCCGCCTGCGGAGCGAGTCGTCGAGCACCTGCTCGTCGACGAGGTTCCACAGCTCGTCGCGGAAGAGCGGATCGTGCTCCTCGAAGCGGACGAAGATGAGCTCCAGCGGGATCGTTCTCGGCGCGGGCCGGGACCGGTCGGCCAGCGCGGATCGCGGCGCGTCGGCGAGCGGATCGGTTCGCAGGCCGCTGCGGCAGCCGGCGGCGACGACCGCGGCGGTCGCGACGGCCACGGCGACCGCGGTGGAGGCGAAGGCGCGGCTCATGCTCTGCGGGCACCGGATGGGCGAGGCCCCGACGGCCGCTCCGCCCGGGAGTCGGCCCGTCATCCCTGTCGGGAAGCGGGGCGGGGCGGGGAAGGTAGGGAGGCCGTCTGACGGCGTCAACCGCGGACTGGCCGGGCTACCGCACGGCTTTCACGGCGTTGGCGAAGACCGCGAATCCCGCGCCGGCCGCGAGCGGGTCGAGCCGGCCCATCCAGGCGGGGTGCTGCACGGCGTCGATGAACCGCTCCGGGTGCGGCATGAGCCCGAGGATCCGGCCCGTCTCGTCGCAGACGCCCGCAACGTCTCCCGTGGCGCCGTTGGGGTTGGTCGAGCCGCCCGTCGCGTCGGCTGCGTAGCGGAGGACGAGCTGGCCCGCCGTGTCGAACGCCGCGAAGTCTTCCGGTGACCGCGTCACGAACCGGCCCTCGCCGTGGGCCACCGGTAGCTCGAAGCGATCCATGCCCTGCAGGAAGACGCAGCGGCCCGGTACGGCGCGGAGGTGCACCCAACGGTCGACGAACGTACCCGAGCGGTTATGGGCGAGGCTCGCCCGCGCCGCGCCGCTGCGCGGGTCGGCCAGCAGCAGGCCCGTCTGCAGCAGCACCTGGAAGCCGTTGCAAATGCCGAGTACGAGTCCGCCACGGTCACGAAACTTCACCAGGCTCTCGGCCAGCCGTGCCTTCAGCTCGAGCGCGAAGATCCGGCCGCTGGCGATGTCGTCGCCGTAGGAGAAGCCGCCGGGGATGCAGAGGATCTGGAAGTCGTCGGCGATCGCCGGCCGGGCCGCGAACGCCCGCACGTGCACGCGGCGGGAGATCGCACCGGCCCGCTCGAAGGCGTGCGCCGTCTCGTGGTCGCAGTTGGTGCCCGGCGCCCGCAGGATCATCGCCCGAGGTGACAGCATGCTCACACCCCTCCTCGCCAGGCCCGCGCCAGACGGTCCACCGGGATGGCTGCAGCCGCGCCGCCCGTCGTCGGCACGATCTCCAGCCGCGGCTCCGCGGTCACGCTCCCGATCCACGCCCACGGCACGTCCTTCACCACCGCCGCGAACCGCTCGGCCGCCGCGGCCGGCACTTCGCAGACGAAGCGGCCCGGCGTCTCGGTGAAGGCGATCGCCAGATCCCGCTGGGAAGGGCTCCAGCCGCCGGCAGCCGCGTCGCCGAGCACCGGCACGTCGCCGAGCACGAGCCTCGCGCCCATAGTTCCGCCGATCGCCATCTCGGCGACCGCGGCCACCAGCCCGCCGACGGAGCAGTCGTGGCAGGCGGCCACGAGCCC
>JBIJCD010000468.1:0-2996 GCA_044344895.1 Pirellulales bacterium
GGCCATAGCGCACAGCCCGATGGCCGCGCACAAGCCGACGGTCAGCATTCGTCGCTGGGGCATGGTGAAGATCTCCGGTGTTTGTCGTTCTTCCAACCGCGGCTTGCGGCAGAGGTCGGCCGTCGGGTCTGTTTCACGCGGGCCGACGGGTTGCGGACTGGCACGGTCCGTCAGACTGATCATGCTATCACAGCCGAGCGGCCCGGTACGCGGCCGCGCTCAACACAGACGGTCCCGCCATGGCCGACTCGCAGCCGCAGTTTCGCCTCCAGACCGTGGCCTTCTTCGGCCGCACGCTGGCGGAGTACCTGCAGATGTTCGCCCTCGACCTCGAGTCGCTGCGTCGGGGCCGCGTCTTGGATGTCGCCAGCGGCCCGGGCAGCTTCGTGGCGGAAGCCCTGGCGCTCGGCCTCGACGCGACCGGCTGCGATCCGATGTATGTCGAAGCGCCGGAGCGGATCGCAGCGCAGGGCAAGGCCGACATCGACGCGTGCCGGGAGCAGATCCGCAGCCACCCCGGCACGCTTGTGTATCGGGACATCGACCGGTTCTACGCCGACAAGTACGCGGCTCTGGAGCGGTTTGCGGCGGACTTTCACCGCCGGCACAACGACGGCCGCTACGTGGCCGGCGGGCTGCCGAACCTGCCCTTCGAGGACCGCGGCTTCGACGTCGTGCTGTCGGCGAACTTTCTCATGATCTACGCGCCGCTGGCGGACGGCGGGATGCACGACGGCACGGACTTCGGACTTGAGTTTCACCGGGCCGCGTTTCGCGAGCTGGCTCGGGTCACCCGCCGGGAGCTCCGCGTCGCCGGCATGCACACCTGGACCCAGCCGCCCGAGCCGCATCCCTACTGCCGTCCGGTGACGCGGGTGCTCGAGGACGCCGGTTTCGCCGTGGAGCTGCTGCCGATCGAGTACGACGATGGCTGCCAGGAGAGCGGCGGCCACGCGAATCAGGTGCTCGTGGCGCGTCGGATGTCTCTTGGGGCAGCTCCGCCGTTGTCCCGCGCCGAAGCGTCACGAGCATTCGGCCGCTGCGCTTCGCAGCCGTGAACTCCGCAGGCCGGGGCTGTCCTGCGGGTACGATGCACAGCACCCGGGAATCACCGTCGAGCCGGTAGATGCCCGTGTATCTACGGGGCTCGATGGCATCGCTCCCCAGTGTGGCCATCTCGAAGGTCTTGGGCGCCTGCGACTGGTCGATCGTGCTCGTGCCCCCGGCCACCACACGGTTCTTGAACAGGACCGACCACGAACCATCCGTCTGATAGGCGACCTGGAACAGCGCCAGAAATTCTGCGTCGACGGCTTTGCCTTCCCACTCCACGGCGATCACGTCCCAGCGGCCCACGGATAGTGCTCGGTCATCCGAGGCAGCGTTCGAGATCGGGGCCTGACCGTAGCCCGAAGCTGCGCTCGCCAGCGCAGCCACGAGAATCGCACACGCGCTGGCAAGGCGACTCGCAGTCATCCGGGAGCCCTTTGGGGGATGTCGGCCAGTGTAGGAGGCGTTTCAGATGCCTTCCTGGGCACGAGCATTCGATTCATCGAGGCGGCGAATCTCCGGCCGCGGTTGAGGTCGCTGTCGTCGGGATGCTTTTTGTTCAGTCCGCCGAGAAGCCAGAGCGGGCCCCAGGTGTCGAAGCCGCCGCAGGAGAACTCGCCGACGACACGAAACCCCTTGCGCCCGAGGAGACGCCTCACGGGCCGGTGCCAGATCCAGGCCAGCCACGGCAGCCCGGACGTCGAGAACACGAACGCGGGCGTGGTGGGCTCGGGATCGTCGGGCAGGCCCTGCAGCCAGTCGATGATCGACTCGTGCATCCGGCCGTAATAAACGCCGGAGCCGATGCCCACGAGCGGGCGTGCTCGGATGCTCGTGTACAGGATCGAGGCCGGGGCCGCGACCTCGGCCCCAAGTTCGCCGGCAATGGCGTCGGCGACCCTGGCGGTGTTCCCATGGTGGACCGACGTGCACAGGATCAGCGGACAGAGGGTGACCATAGCCGAGTCTCCGGCCGATTGTACGGCTCGGGACGACCTTCAGTCCGAGGCACAGACGAACAACGTCTCCGCAGCGTTTCGCGAGGCCGGACTCTCACGCGAGTCGCCGCGACAGCCGCATGCAAACGGATGGGGAGGCATTCGACCACAGGCATACATTGGAGAAATCGGGGGGTGAGCCGCCGGGGGCGACGCAGATTCCGACGCACTCGTTGCGCAACCCCGGCACCGCGCCTTTTTTGGATGTCAGTGTCCGCCGCTAGAACGCCTCCAGCACGAACCGCCAGCCAGCATCATTGACCGCTCTTTCGACGGCCTCGCGGAACTTCCCGAACTCAAGCACGCCGCCGCCGCCCACACCCTTGTCTGTGCGGGTTTCTTTGACCCGGGTACCGTACTGGCTGGTCGTTTGGATGCTCAGGGTCGGCGGCGGCAGCCCCCACGCACTCGCGACGGCGGACTCCCGAAAACGGGCTTCATGGGTTGCCGCATCAAGAACGCAGGTGAAATTACTCACGACTTTACGGCCGCCAAGAAGCCACTTGGCCTTGATGGCCGTAAGCGTGCCCTTGACCGTGTGGTCGTTCGAGACAGAAGCGGCCCCGCCGTTGGAACTCGCGATCGACGAAAGCCTCGCCAGCAACTCGGCCTGAGAGAGTGCATTGACCGTCGCCATGTCGACCTCCCGGATGGTGGTGCCAGAAGACTTGCCCCGCGGGAATGATAGGACCACGACTCCGTCGCGGCCCATCCGGCCCGCACGGGGCCTCTCGGATGCCGCGACCGCGGCGTCATTCGCCGATGTCTTCCGCCCACAGTCTCGGGTATCTCTGCATAAACTCCCGCATCAGCCGCATGCACCGCACGTCCTGCATGACCACCAGCGGGACACCATGGCCTGCAAGCCACTTCTCCTCGCGCACAAAGCTCTGGTTTTCGCCGATGCCCCCCCGCGGAATCTTGTAGAGCACGATCGCCCCGGCACAT
>JBIJCD010000469.1:0-2993 GCA_044344895.1 Pirellulales bacterium
AGCCGACACGCTCGAGCTCTTCGCTGTGCTCCATCGGGCGATCGTGCGGTTCGGGCCGCAGTGCGTGGGGGCGGCGATCATCAGCCTGACCCGCAGCCCGGCCGACGTGCTCGCGGTGCTCTGGCTGTGGCGGTGGGCCAAGGCCCGGGCGGGGGCCAGCGGGGAGCCGGTCGCGGAGGGCGACATCGCCGTCGTGCCGCTCTTCGAGAAGATCAACGACCTCGCCCACGCCCACGACACGCTCTCCGCCATTCTCGACGAGCCCCGCTACCGGGAGCATCTCGCCGGCCGCGGCGACCGGCAGATCGTGATGGTGGGCTACTCCGACAGCACGAAGGACGGCGGCTACCTGGCCGCCTGCTGCGGCCTGCAGGCCGCGCAGGGCAACCTGCACGCGATCGCGGCGGACCGCGGCGTGAGCCTGACGTTCTTCCACGGCCGCGGCGGCTCCCTGGGCCGCGGCGGCGGACCCGCCGCTCGCGGCATCCTCTCGCTGCCGCCGGAGACGCTCGACGGCAGCCTGCGGCTCACCGAGCAGGGCGAGGTGCTGGCCGAACGGTATGACGACGTCGAGGTCGCCTGCCGCCACCTCGAGCAGGTGTCGTGGGCGACCCTGGTGGCGTCGAGCGTCCGCCGCGCCGAGCCGAAGCGGGAGTGGACCGACGTGGCCGCGCGGATGGCCGAGCGCTCGTGGGAGGTCTACCGCGAGCTCGTCGACCAGCCCGGGTTCATCCGGTATTTCTCGCAGAGCACCCCGATCGACGACATCGAAAACCTGCCGATCGCGTCGCGGCCGTCCCGCCGCCGCGGCGAACGGACGCTCGACGACCTGCGGGCGATCCCCTGGGTCTTCGCCTGGACCCAGAGCCGCTGCATGATCCCCGCCTGGTACGGACTCGGTTCGGCGCTCACCGAGGTGAAGTACGACGACCGCCGGTCGTGGCAGATCGTCTGCGACATGTACCGCCAGTGGCCGTTCTTCCAGGCCACGATCGACAACGCCACGCTGGCGCTCGCCAAGGCCGACATGTACATCGCGCAGCGCTACTCCGAACTCGTCGACGACGCCGACGTGCGGCGGCCGATCTGGCAGCGGATCGCCGCGGAGCGCGACCGCACCCGCCAGGCGATCCTCGACATCGTGGGCGGCGGCGAACTGTTGGCGACGACGCCCTGGTTCCAGCGGTCGATCGAGGCCCGCAACCCCTACATCGACCCGCTCAACCTGATCCAGATCGAGTTCATGCACCGCCGCCGCGCGCACCCCGACGACGAATCGCTCCGCGACCTGCTGCGGCTGTGCGTGCAGGGGATCGCCGCCGGCATGCGGACCACCGGCTGACCAGCCCCTCGCCCACCCGCCCGCAAGCACGGACTCGCCCGATGACCACCGCCGCCGACCTCGCCGTCAAGACGCTCGGGCCCTGCCGGATCGACTCGCCGCTGCGGCCGCTGCTGGAGAACCGGCGCACCACCGTGCACTACGTCGACGAGGACGACCGCGTGCTGTTCCACGACACGGCCCGGCTGGCGTGCGAGAGTGGCTGCACCGTCGACACGCTGCCCGGCTTCGAGCCGGCTGGCCCCCGGCGCAAGATCTTCTTCGACGCCGCGAAGATGCGGGTGGGCATCGTCACCTGCGGCGGCCTCTGCCCGGGGCTCAACGACGTCATCCGCGGGATCGTGATGGAGCTCACCTTCCACTACGGCGTCACCCGCATCCTCGGCTTCCGCAACGGCTACCAGGGGTTCGTCGCCCGGTACGGCCACGACGTGGTCGACCTCACGCCACGGGTCGTCAGCAACATCGACGAGGACGGCGGCACGATCCTCGGCACGTCGCGGGGCGAGCAGGATCCGCAGGAGATCGTCGACTGCCTGGAGCGGATGAACGTCGGCGCTCTGTTCGTGATCGGCGGCGACGGCACGCTGCGTGGGGCGATGCAGCTCACCGCCGCGATCGCCGAGCGGGCCGGCAAGATCGCCGTCGTCGGCATCCCCAAGACGATCGACAACGACATCCCCTACGTCGACCAGAGCTTCGGCTTCCAGACGGCCTTCGCGGAGGCGACGAAGTCGATCCAGGCGGCCCACGTCGAGGCGAAGGCCTCGCCGAACGGCGTGGGCCTCGTGAAGCTGATGGGCCGCCATTCCGGCTTCATCGCCTGCTATGCGTCGCTGGCGGAGCCCGACGCCAACTACGTGCTCATCCCGGAGGTGCCCTTCCAGCTCGACGGCCCGCGGGGCTTCCTCGAGCACCTGCTCGAGCGGGTGCGGCGGCAGGGCCACGCGGTGATCGTGGCGGCCGAGGGGGCCGGCCAAGACCTGATCCCCGACGCGGTGGCCGGCGTCGACGCCTCGGGCAACCGCAAGCTGCACGACATCGGGCTCTACCTGAAGTCCCGGATCACCGACCGCTTCGCGGCGGCCGGCGTGGAGCTCAACCTCAAGTACATCGACCCCAGCTACGCCATCCGCAGCGTGCGGGCCAACCCCTATGACAGCGTCTACTGCCTGCGGCTGGCGCAGAACGCCGTGCACGCGGCGATGGCCGGCCGCACGGAGATGGTCGTGGGCCGCTGGCACGGCCGGTTCGTGCACATCCCGATCCCGCTGGCCGTCAGCCACCGCAACCAGGTGGCCCCCGACGGCGACCTCTGGCTGTCGGTGCTCGAAGCCACCGGCCAGCCGCGGTCGTTCGGAGAGTAGGCGGGGACCATGTCAGTATCTTTTGCGGCAACACGGTCCGAACGCTGGACCTTTCGATGCGGGGAGGGGCTGTCCATGCCCTGTGAGCCGGCGTTGCTGACCAGCGAAGCCATGGAAGGCGGAACGCAGTCAGCATCGAGTGAACGGAGGCCCGGAGGGCCGTAGCGACCGTCCGGCGACGGGGCATCGACATCCCCGAGCGAGAGCGCATCTGGTTTCGCTGGAGCGACGACTTGGCAAACCTGGAGACGGAGGCGAGGGGTCGGCGAACGCTCGAGGAGCTT
>JBIJCD010000470.1:0-2992 GCA_044344895.1 Pirellulales bacterium
CGACCTGCGGCTCGGGCAGGAGGAGTTTCGGACGCTCGCCGAAAAGTCACCCGTGGGGATCTTCCGCACCGATGTCGAGGGGGCCTGCACCTACGTCAACGAGTATTGGTGCCGTCTCGCCGGCATCTCTGCCGAGGAGACGATGGGCACCGGTTGGGCCCGGGTGATCCACCCGGACGATCTCCAGGAATTCGTGCGGCGCTGGCAGGAGAGCCTGCGGGCGGAGCGGCCGTTCGTCGGTGGATATCGGATTTGTCGGCCCGACGGTGAGATCCGCACGGCGATCACGGCAGCCCAGCCGGTGTTCGACGAACACGGCAGGATGGCTCACTACGTCGGCATGGTCCTGGACATGACCGAGCAGAAGGATGCCTTCGATGCGCTGGCCCGGAAGCAGTCGTTGCTCCGCAACCTGATCGAGGCCCAGGAGCGGGAGAAGTCGATCCTGTGCCACGAGTTTCACGACGGCCTGATCCAATACGCCGTGGCGTCCCTCATGCTGCTGGAGAGCTGCCGGCACGGCGACGGCGAGCCGCCCTCGGCCGAGATCGCCGACGCGATCGACAACGTGATCCGCTTTCTTACGGTGGGGATCGAGGACGGCCGCCGGGTGATCCGCGGCATCCGCACCGCCGTGCTCGACGACCTCGGGCTCGAGCCGGCGATCGACGACCTCGTCGACCAATTCGAGACCGGCGGCATCGCCTGCGAGACGTCGATCGACCTCGGCCCGGCCCCGCTGCCGGAGTCGCTGCAGACGACCGTCTATCGGATCGTGCAGGAGTCGCTCAGCAACGTCCGCCGGCACAGCGGTGCGACCAGGGCGACGGTGCGTCTGGAGCGAGTCGACGACGAGCTGCAGCTCACGGTCGGCGACGACGGCTGCGGTTTCGACCGCCAGGCCATCCACGGCCGGGGCTTCGGGCTCATCGGCATCGAGGAGCGGACCAGGCTCGCCAACGGCGAGTGCCGAATCGACTCCGCTCCCGGGAAGGGCACGACTGTCAGCGTGCGGCTGCCCGTGCCGCACGATGCCGACCATGCCGCCGCCGCCGTTGTGGCCGCGGCCCGTGGCTGACGCGAGCGGCCCCGCTGGCTACGCGGCGGTGCGATTGCCCGCCTTGTAGAGGTACGGGTTCATCGTCGGGTCGTTGTACATCTTCATCTGCCGAAAGACCCGCAGCGGCCGCTGACCGGCGAAGATCTCGGCGAGCAGCCGGCCGAGCGCGGCCGTGAGGTGATCCCGCTGCATGTCGAGCACCACCATCCGGGCCGCCGCCTTCTCGCGGTGCTCCTGCGTGGCGTCGGTGCGCTGGATCTGCTCCCGCATGTGGAACCGGCGGAGCTGGAGGATCGAGAGCCGATCGATCGCCGCGCCCGGGGTTTCCGTGGCCGCCGGCGCGTCGGCCGAGGCCGCGATGCCGCGGCGGCCGAGCTCCTCGATCAGCCAGTCGTCGACCTTCTCGATGCAGTCGTTGCGGGCCTGGTTGTAGCGGTCGATTGCCCGCTTGACCTGGGCGATCCGGGCGTCGGTGACGTCGGGTGCACGGGCGATGTCCTCCTCGTGCCAGAGGAGGAAGTTGAACCGGTGCAGGTCGCAGATCTTGCCGCCGAGTCCCTCCTCGGCGTGGGCGGGCTCAACCTCGTGCCAGTGGGCCACGAGGTATTCGAGCATCGAGTCGATCGCCGCCACGGTGAGCGGAACGGCGTGGCGGGATGTGGCGGGTGCGAGAGTCATCGCGAAGGCTCCTCGGGACAGGCAGGATGTTGTTGACGATGCGAAGGCGGTGGTGGTTCAGGCGGCACGGCGGATCACAAGGCAGAGATTCGAGCCGCCGAAGCCAAATGAGTTGCTGGCGGTGACGACGACGCGGCGGCCGCGGGCCGTGTGCGGCACGTGGTCGAGCGGGCACTGGGGGTCGGGATGATCGAGGTTCACGGTGGGGGGCACCGCCTGCCGGTCGATGGCGGCCAGGCAGGCGACGGCCTCGAAGGCGGCGGCACCGCTGACCAGGTGGCCCGACATGCTCTTCGTGGAACTGACCGGCACCGCGTCGACGGCCGGGCCGAGCGCGAGCCGCAGGGCGCCCGCCTCGGCGACGTCGCCCACCGGCGTGCCCGCGGCGTGGGCGTTGACGTAGTCGAGCTGGTCGGCGGTGATGCCCGCGTCGCACAGGGCCATGCTGATCGCGCGGGCGGCCTCGGTCGGGTCGCTGCAGGGCGTCACCATGTGGGCGGCGTCGCTCGACATGCCGACGCCGGCGAGTTCGCCATAGATGCGGCCGCCGCGGTCGCGGGCGGCGGAACGGCGCTCGAGGACCAGGCAGGCGCCCCCCTCGCCCATCACGAAGCCGTCGCGGTCACGGTCGAAGGGCCGCGATGCGCGCGCCGGATCGTCGCTGCGGCGGGAGAGCGCGCGGAGGTTGTAGAAGGCCGCCAGGCCGGTCGGACCGAGCAGGTCGCAGCCGCCGGCGACGCAGGCGTCGACCCAGCCGGCGTGCAGCCAGCCGCGGGCGATCGCCAGCGCGTAGCCGCTTGACGCGCATGCGGCGGCTACAGTGACGGCCGGGCCGCGAAGGTGGAGCAGTCCGGCCACGCGGTGAACGAGCGTGTCGTCGCAGTGCGGCTCGAACACCCGGGTACCGCCGGCGAGGAAATCGATCTCCCAGGTCTTGAGGTGCTCCGCACCCAGCCCGAGGACGAGACCGATGCGGAGCCGGTCGGCAGCGGGCCGCAGGCCGGCGTCGGCCAGCGCGTGGGTCACCTGGCTCACGCAGAGCCGGCCCAGCCGGTCGAGGCCGGCGAACGTCGCGTCGTCGATGCCGCAGCCCTCCGGCGGTGGCGGGATCTCGGCGACCGGCGCCGCGAACTGGCGGTGCTCCCGCACGGCAGCACCCGGATCGATTGCGCGGACGCCGCTGCGGCCTGCCAGCAGGCCGTCGGCGATCGCGGCGAACCCGTTGCCCAGCGGCGAGACGGCGCCCACGCCGGT
>JBIJCD010000471.1:0-2988 GCA_044344895.1 Pirellulales bacterium
GCCAGGGGCCCCGATCCTCTTGGCGCATCGGGCAGGAAGAGCGCCGCCGACATGACCGTGTCGGCGGCCGCCGTCGCCGCCAGCCGCTCACCCACCCGCTCCAGCAGCTCCATCCGCTCGGCGGGCTGCGCGGGCGAGTCGGCGGCAAACCGCAACACCACCTCGATCGGCACCAACGGGCCGATGTGCTGCTCGATCCAGGCGTAGTCGCGGATCACCTTGCTGTCTGCGCCGAAGAGCGTGTCGATCCGCACGGAGGTGCGGATCCGGGGCACGCCCGCGCCAGCGGCGGCCATCGCGGCGAAGAACACCGCCACGATCGCGGGCGCGTGTCGGATCACGCCCGCCGCGAATGCCGCCGCGGGGCCCGCCGCACCGCCCTTGTCGTTGGCCCGCCGCGGCGGGATCGGCCAACGCTCGAAGATGCCTGGCACCACGAGAAACATGCAGGCCAGCGTGGCCATCACGGCGATCGAGCCGTGGAACCCGAACGTGCGGATCGGCTCCAGCTCGCTGACGACGAGCGAGAACAGGCCGATCGCGGTGGTGCCGGCCGACAGCAGGCAGGGCAGCCAGCCCAGCCGCACCGCCCGCGCGGCGACGCCCCGCCTGCCCCCCTCGGCGAGCGACTCGACCAGGTAGTTCACCAGGTGGATGCCGCCCGACACGCCGAGCACCAGCACGAGCACCGGCATCACGATGAGCACCGGGTTCATCCGGTCGCCGCAGAGGTGCAGCGTCGTGAACGACAGCCCCACGCACCACAGCGACAGCAGGAACACCAGGCACGCGTAGCCGAACGACCGCAGCGACCACCAGGTCAACAGAAGCACCAACAGTCCGGCGGGGCCGGCGAACGTGTCGAACGAGCCGTTGCTGGCCGCGTCGACCGCGACGTTGTCGACGACTGGGCCGGCCATATGGACCGACTTGTCGTCGACGGTCGCGGTGCGACGAACCGTGTCGGCGATCCACCGCATCGCTGGGCGGCGGTCCGCCAGGCCCGCGCGGGTGAAGCCGATCACCGCGCAGGTGCTGCGGCCGTCGGGCCCCACGAGTACGCCCCGCAGCCGGTCGACGGCCGCGTCGCGGTCGAGCGCCAACGGCGGGGCCGTGAGCCTCTCGACGACCGTCGTGCCGCTGGCCACGCCGTCGAACCAGGGCCGGCCGGCCGCGTCCCGCGGGCCGCCGTCGAACGCGACCGCCTCGACGAGCCGATCGAGCGCCGGCGACCCGAGCTCGCAGCCCGGCCACGACACCACCACCACGTCGCCGCTTTCGAATTCACGGACGAACTCCTCGTAGGCCCGCCGCGGCGCGTAGTCAGGCGGCACCCACTCAAGCGCCGTGGTCGATTCCACCCGCAGCACGGCGAGCGCCGATCGCGCGATCAGCGGTGCGGCCGCGGCCATCACCGCCAGCGTGCAGAGGCTGACGACGAACCACGTATTCGTCGCGGCCGCGGGCTGCCGGTCCCGCTCGAGGTCGGTGCCTTCGGAGGCTTTCATCATGCGAACGGCAGCCCGATCCGGACGCGTCGGGGAGACGCAGGCGAATGCAACACTCCCGCGCCGGACCGGAGCACGGGCGGCGCGGCCGGGAAAAACCGACCCCACGTAGAATACCCAACTCCCCGAGGCCGCACGCTCTGCCGGCTTTCCGGCCCGCGCGACCGCGGTGAACGAGCGTGACGTACAGACCGGACGGTGGTCGCAACGCCCCGGTCCGCGATCCACGCTCCGCAGCTTGGCGGCTGCCGCTGTCGGGAGCGGCCCCGATCCTGCTGGGTTTCCCCACGGCGGCCTCCCTCTTCGGCAACGTCACGCTATCCTTCCGGATGCCGCCCAGGCATTGCCTGTGCCGGGTGGTCGCCTGCTCCCGGAAACGCGCATGCCCGTATTCGACTATGCCTTCACGGTGCACGCGCCGCTCGCGGCCGTCCGAGACTTTCACCGCGACACCAGTGCCCTCAAGCGTCTCACGCCGCCGCCCACGATCGTGCAGTTGCACTCGGTCGAGCCGCTCGGCGAGGGCTCCGTGTCGCGATTCACGCTCTGGGTAGGGCCCCTGCCCCTCCGCTGGAAGGCGGTGCACCGCGACGTCACGGACCGCGGGTTTACCGACGTGCAGGCGTCGGGCCCGGCGGCGAAGTGGGAGCACACCCACTCCTTCGTGCCGCTCGGCTCCGATGTCACCGAGATCCGCGAACACATCGAGTTCGAGCACAAGAAGGGGTTCTGGGGGCTCGTCACGCGTCTGCTCTTCTCCCGTCCGAACCTCCTGCTCATGTTCGCGTATCGGAAGTTCGTCACCCGCAGCCAGCTGCGGGCTGCTTGACGCCGGTGGACGGCGGCCGGCCCTGCCCGCCCCTGCGTCCCATCCGTCGGCCGCGGCGCCCTGGATCGCCAAATCTTTGATCCGGCGGGCGCCGGCTGGTACCTATTGGGTTCCGAACCGACCCGTCGGGCTGGCGTCACCTGCCGGCGGCGCGAGCGCTGGACCACCGTCCCGCATCGCGCAGCTGCAACTCCCATGCTCGACCACCTCTCGTGAAAGCCCCGCGATGCGTCGTCTGCCAACGCTCACCCACTCGCTCTTCTCCCGACCCCGCCGTGGGCCTTCCGCACGCGGGGTGGCGTGGCCTGCCGCCCGCACCGGCCTGCTCCCGCGGTTCGAGCACCTCGAGACCCGCGATCTGCTCGCGACGTTCTCCGTGACGAGCATCGCCAACGCCGGCGAGGGCTCGCTGCGGTCGGCGATCGAGGCCGCGAATGCGTCCCCTGGCGAGGACCGGATCGAATTCGGCGTGACGGGAACGATCTCGCTGCGGTCGGCGCTGCCTGCGTTCACGGGACCGGTGACCGTCGACGGAAGCACCGCGCCGGGGTTTGTGACGGCCCCCGTCGTCACCGTCAACTTCGCGGGGCGGCCGGGCCTGCGGTTCGCGAGCGGAAGCGACGGCTCGACGCTCTCATCGCTCGCGCTGGT
>JBIJCD010000072.1:0-11283 GCA_044344895.1 Pirellulales bacterium
TGGGCGAGCATCGCCGTCTCGATGAACTCCGCGTCCTTGAAGCCGTTGCAGATGATCGGCGTCTGGTTATCGGCCAGCGCGATCACCGCCAGCAGTTCGGGCTTGCTGCCAGCCTCGAGGCCGAAATGGTACTGGCGGCCGAAGGCGAGCACCTCCTCCACCACCTGCCGCTGCTGGTTGACCTTCACCGGATAGACGCAGCAGTACTCGCCGTGGTAGCCGCTCTCCTTCATCGCCGTGGCGAACGCCCCGTGGATCTCGCCGAGCCGGTGCTCGAGAATTTCGGCGAAACGCAGCAGGATCGGCAGGTCGATGCCGCGGACTTGGAGCCGGTCGACGAGCTGCTTGAGGTCGATGCTCTTTGTCGGATCCTTGTCCGGATGCACGAGCAGGTGGCCGGTGGGGCCGACGGAAAAATAGCCGTTGCCCCAGCGGGCCACCTCGTAGAGGTCGGCGGCGTCGGCCGTGCTCCAGTGTTCGATATCGAGATCAGCGCCTGCCATTCACGGCCCTCTCAGCACGCGGCGTGGGGAGCGGCATCCGTGCGACCGCATCCGCAATCAGAGTGTAGCGTGCGCAGCCGTGCAGGCCATGGCAATGCGGCGTGAGCACCCCGGCGGATCCCGCCCGGGTGCCCGGCCGGGCGCGGACGGACGGCGACCGCTCCGCAGGTGACGATCATACCGCCACCCGCGACCACCGGCTCCGCCGGAAGATGACGAGCATCGCCAGCCCCCGCACGGCGAGGTCGGTCGCCATCGCGTACCAGGCGCCGACCACCCCCAGCCCCAGGCCCGGAATCGCGCCCAGCCCGGCCGGCAGCGGGACGTTCGCCCCGGAGAGCAGCAGCGCCAGCGGCAGTCGGACGAGGATCAGCCCCAGGAAATTGACCGCCAGCGGCAGCCGCGTGGCCCCGGCCCCGCGCAGCCCGCCGGAGAGCACCATCAAGAGCGCCAGGGGCGGCTGGGCGAAGGCCACGATGCGGACCAGCCGGGCGGTGAGCGCCGCCACCTCCGGCTGCCGCGATGCGCCGCCGACGAACCAGCCCGCGAGGCCGTCGGCCGTCGCCAGGAAGACCGCTCCGGCCGCCATCATCAGTCCCAGGCAGGCCAGCGCCGCCTGCCAGACGCTCTTGCGCGCCCGCCGTTCGTCACCGGCGCCCAAAAACTGGCCCGCCATCGTGCCGGCCGCCACCATGAACGCGCTGCCCGGCAGGAAGGCGAGTGACTCGATGGTAATGGCCACGGAGTGGGCCGCGGCGGCCACGTCGCCCAGCCGGTTCACGATCGACAGGAAGCCGAGGTGGCAGACGGCGTTTGACACCGCGTCCACGCCAGCTGGGATGCCGACATGGAGAATCCGGCGGATCCAACGGCGGTCGGGCAACCACTCCGCGGCCAGCGGCCGAAGACCGCGTCGCGATCGGGCCAACAGCGCCACCACGCAGCCGGCGCCGAGGCAATACCCGGCCGCGGTGCCCCAGGCCAGCCCCTCCCAGCCCAGGCGGGGCAGACCACCCCATCCCGTCGCGAGTGCGAAGCTGGCGGCGGCGTTGACCAGGTTGACGACCGACATCGAGAGCAGCCCCGCCCACATGTCGCCCGCGCCGCGGAGCACCGCCACGCCCACGTGGATGAGCATCATCGCCGGCAGCGCGGGCAGCACGATGGCGAGGTAGCGGCGGGCCAGCGCGGTGCTGCCCGGCGGCAGGCCGAGCACTTCGAGGAACCAGCCGCCGGCGATCGCCACCAGCACCAGCACCGCGGCGGTCGTGGCAGCACCCACGAGCAGCGATTGGGCCGCCGACCGCCGCGCCCCGGCCAGATCACCGGCGCCGACGTCCCGTGCCACGAGCGCCGTGGCGGCCACGGCCGGCACCGCGAACAGGCCCGGCAGGAACCCCAGGCAGTAGGCCACCAGCCCGACCGCGGCCAACGGCTCGGCACCCTCGAGCAGATTGCCCGCCAGCCACTTGTCGGTGAAGCCGACCGACAGCCCAAGCACCTGCTCGATGAGGACCGGCCCGACGAGCCGCAGCACCGTCCCCGTCGTGCCGGGGGCGACGGCGATGCCGCCGGCAGCCCCGGCGGCAGGCCGCTCCGCGGGATCGCTCAGGTGAACAACTCCTTGATCACCTTGCCGGCATTCGCAATCTTCATCGGACGGCCGTTCTTTGCGGTGAACGTCGTCTCCAGCGAGATACCCAGCGACTTCAGCACGCTGGCCATCACGTCCTGGGACGAGTAGGACTCACCGACGACCTCCTTGCCGTCGGAGCTGGTCTCGCCCACGACCACGCCTCGCTTGAATCCGGCGCCGCCGACCACCACGCTCCAGCTCCGCGCCCAGTGGTCGCGGCCCGCGCCGGCGTTGATCGTCGGCGTGCGGCTGAACTCGCCCATCCAGATGATCGCCGTGTCGTCGAGCAGGCCGCGGTCAGCCAGGTCGCTCACCAGCGCGCTCATCGCCTTGTCGAGCTCGGGCAGCTTGCGGTTGGAGAGCGTCGGGAAGATGTCGGCGTGGTTGTCCCAGCCGCCCAGGTCGACCTCGACGAACGGCACGCCCGCCTCGACGAGCCGCCGGGCGAGCAGGCAGCCGCGGCCGAACCCCGTCGTGCCGTACCGGTCCTGCACCTCCTTGGGCTCCTTCATCACCTTGAAGGCGTCCATCTGCTTGCTCGTCATCAGCTTGACGGTCTTTTCGAGCACCTTCTTGTGGTCCTCGGCGGAGCCGCCACGCTTCTCACCGATGAACTTGTTCTCGATCGTCGCCAGCATCTCCAACCGCTGTGCCAAGCGGGTGGGATCCATGCCCATGTCGAGATTGCGGACGTTGCCGTTGGAGTCGACCACGAAAGGCGCCCAGGTCATGCCCAGGAAGCCCGGGCCCACGCTGCCGCTTCCCACCGAGACGAACGGCGGAATCTCCAACCCCGCAACTTTCTCGGCCAGCTCGTGCGCTATCACCGACCCGTAGCCCGGGTGCTCGACGTTCGGATTGGGCACGTACCCGGTGTGCATGTAGTAGCGGCCGCGCATGTGGTCGGCCTCGCGGGTGCTCATTGAGCGGACGATCGACATGTGATGCATCTGCTTGGCCATCAGCGGCATGTGCTCGCAGATGGCGATGCCGTCCGCACTCGTCGAAATCTGCTTGAAGGGCCCGCCCGTCGGAGCGCCCGGCTTCAGATCCCAGATGTCCATGGTGCTCGGGCCGCCCCCCATCCACAGCAGGATCGCGGCCTTATGCCGCTTCTTGAGGTCTGTGGCGTTCGCCAGCAGCGAGTTCGTGAAGGCCGTGGCCGGCCCCGCCAGGGCCGCCGCACCGGCCAGGTGGCTCAAGAAATGGCGGCGATTCATGCCGGCAGGCAGGTCGATGAGGCGGGACATTGGTGAAAAACTCCTGTGTGGATCGAAAGCGGGAGCTGGCCAGAGCAATCAGGAGGCGTCAGTGGTTGATGATGAACTCGTTCGAGTTGAGCACGGCCCACCAGATGTCCTGGAGGGCGCCGACGGCGTCGCCCTTGCGGGCCACGAGCATGGCGTTGGCCTCAGCGACTTCCTTGCCCTGTGGCTTCCGCGACAGTGCGGATAGATAGAGCATGTCGATCTTGGCCGCGTTCTTGAGGTTGCTCGTCGCCACGCGGTCGAGGAATCCGCCCTTGCCCGTCGCCGTGGCCTGCTTGATGAGATCGCCGTTGAACATCATCAGCACCTGGGGGATCGAACCGTTGAACGTGGTCGCATCATCACCCTCGTCGGTGCCGAAGGCGATGATGAACTGGGAGAGCCACTGATCCTTCTTCTTGGCGGCGTCCTCGCTGCCCCGGGCCTGGTCGGCCTCCGTCGCCGTGAGCAGCGATTCGTAGAGGTCTTCCGCCCTCATCTGCCGCAGGTAGAAGTGCGAGAACATCGGCTTCTCGCCGAGCGCCGGGTCGTCTCGCTGGTTGCCCTTGCCGGTCTTGCTCGACAGCGCATACGGGCGGGAAAGCACGATCCAGCGGATCAGCCGCTTGAGATCGAAGCTATCCTCGCGAAACCGCTCCGCCAGTCCGTCCAGAAGCTCCGGGTGCGACGGCGCGTTGTGCTCGCCCAGGTCGTCCACCGGCTTGGTGAACCCGTACCCCAGGAAATGCCCCCACATGCGGTTCACGATGGCCTTCGGCATCAGCGGGCTGGCTTTCATCAGCCCCGCGAGTTCGCGCCGCCGATGCGCGCCGTACGCCGTGCCGTCATCGAGTTTGGCGGGCAGGAAGCCGCTGCGCGAGATCTCGGTGCCATCGACGAACACGGGGAACGCGGTCTTCATGAGCCCGTTGCGCAGCTCGTAGTAAATCTCCGCCTCGCCACTGTTGGCCGCCTGCGACTTCCCCTCGCCCGGAAAATCCTCGTCGACCAGCTCGACCCACTGGATCTCCCGGGTGCCGTCGAATTTCCGCAGCGCCCTGGCCTGGCGGAAGAACGCGTTGAATTCCCAGAACTGATTTTGCTTCCCCTTGTTGAACGGATGGTTATGGCACTGCGTGCACTGGACCTGCAGCCCGAGGAAAATCTGCGCGGTCTTGGCCGTGGCTTGCACACCGTTCTCGAGCATCTTCCCGCTGAGAAAGTTCGTGGCGCCGTTGAAGCCGTCGACGTCCTTGCGGTTTGAGTTGGAGCCCGTCGCGGTGACCAGCTCCTCCATGAAACTGTCGTACGAGATATTCTTCGAGAACGCCCGCCGCAGATACTGCCGCATACCCGGCCGACTGACCATCTCGTTCTCCACGTCGCGGCCGATCAGGATCGTGGTCCAGATGTCGGTCCAGTTCCGGGCGTAGTCGTCGACGTAGTCATCCCCCAGGAGCTGGTCGACGAGCTCGAGACGCTTGGTCGACGACGGGTTGCCGACAAACTTTTGCAGCTCGTCGACACGCGGAATCCTGCCGATCACGTCGAGGTGCACCCGCCGGCACCATTCGCCGTCGGTCGCCGGGTCGGAAGGCTTGAGCCCGGCATCCGCCCAGCCGGCCGACACCTGTTCGTTGATGAACTTCACCTGCGGGATGCCGTAATGGTCCACCTTGGCCCCGTCGTCACCGCGGACCGTCGCGACGGTCGCCAGCAGCGCGACGGCGGCAGCGATGGCCGCGCGGCTCGCGGTCAGGGCAGCGCCCGTCGTAAGGAATGGAAAGCGACGCATCGTCACGGCCTTCGCATGCAGGAGCGGGCCCCGGCCACCCGCCGGCATCCACCGACCGGATTCGCTCCGATCGCCGGCCCCCGTCTCCCTGTCATTATGATCGGCATCAGGGCCCCTGGCGAGAGCCAAAAAAGGGCGGCTGCTTTCGGCGGGGCTGGCGTGGCGGGGCGACCATGGGCCGCCCCCCGCCCGGGCAGGACTCCGCCAGCAGGCCATCCGGCGGCCCGCCGTCGGCCAAAGCCGAGCAGGTGGCCGATCTCACAGCCTGCGGCCTATCGGCGGGCGGTGGTGCGGGCGGCCTCGACCCGGGGGGCCTGCGGCCGGCCGCCAGAGGCGTCGGCCGCGACGAACTCGAGGATGGCCCGCGGACCGGCGTCACCGAGACGCGGAGTCGCCAGCTTGAGGATCCGGGTGTATCCGCCGGGACGGTCCACGAACCGTGGGGCGATCCGCTCGAAAACGATCCGGGCCGCCTGTTTGTCACCCAGCAGCGTGACCACCCGCCGGCGGGCGACCACGGCCGGGGCGATCGCCTTGGACCACTCCGCCCACTTGTCGCTGGTGCGCCACTTCTTCCATTCGGCAGAGTCCCGGGCAGCGTCCGTGCCGAACGCCTTCGCCCGCTCCAGTGACACCAGCCCCCGCTTGGCGATGGTGATGCACCGCTCCACCAGCGGCCGCACCTCCTTGGCCTTGGCGAGCGTGGTGACGATCCGGCCAGCCACTTTCGGGGCCCCCACCTCGTCGACCTCGACCTCCCGCTCGGTCAGCATGAGCGCGGATGCGAGATTGCGGAGCAGTGCCCGCTGGTGGGAGGGGCTTCTGCCCAGAACACGGCCCTTGCGACGGTGACGCATGATGATCCTCTGTCGTTCCTACTGCCTGGCTGTTCGTGTGACTGGTGATGACTGCGACCGATCGCCGGCTCGCGTGGGTGCCGGTTCAGGCCTCGGCCGCGGCCGGCAATTGCATGCCGAGTTGCAACGAATGCTCGCGGAGCTTGGCCTCGATTTCCTCCAGCGACGTCTCGCCGAGATTGCGCAGTTCGAGCAACTCCTCCCGGCTGCGTGACACAAGGTCGCGCAACGTGGCGATGCCCGCCTCCTCGAGGCAGTTGCTGGCCCGCAGCGAGAGCCGCAGGTCCGAGACGAGCATGCCGAGACGGCTCTCGAGCGGTGCTTCGATCGCGAGCACTCCGCCCGGGGCGGCGAGGCTCACCGCCGGGCCGGGCTTCGTGTACCCCACGAAGGGATTGAGGTGCTTCCGGAGGATCTTGGCGGCTTCCACCAACGCCATCTCGGGCGTCACCGTGCCGTTCGTCCAGATCTCGAGCGTGAGCCGGTCGTAATTCGTCTTCTGGCCGACACGGGTCTCCTCGACCTCGTACTTCACCCGGGTCACCGGGCTGAAGACCGCGTCGACGGGGATGATGCCGATTTCCTGGGACGTCTGGCTCTGCTCGCTCGACGGCACGTAGCCGCGGCCGTTCTCGACGACCATCTCGAGTTCGAACGGCACGTCGTCGGTGAGCGTGGCGAGCACGAGATCCTTATTGATCACCTCGACCGCCTCGTCCGTCTGGATGTCGGCGCCGGTGATCGGGCCGCGGGTGCTCCGCTCGACGCGGATGACGCGGGTGGAGTCGCTATGATTTTTGACCACGAGGCTCTTCACGGCCAGCACGATGTCGGTCACGTCTTCGAGCACGCCCTTGATGGTCGTGAACTCGTGCAGCGCACCGCCCAGCTTGATCTGGGTGACGGCGCTGCCCTCGAGGCTGGAGAGGAGCACCCGCCGCAGGCTGTTGCCAACGGTGGTACCGAAGCCGCGCTCGAACGGCTCCGCCACGAACTTGCCGTAGGTGCCCGTGAGGGTCTTTTGATCGGGCACCACCGAGCCGGGCAGCTCGAGACCTCGCCAGCGGATATGCATGCGGAACTCCTTCTTGTTCTTGCCGTCCCCAGGGACGGCGCGGCTCGTTGAATACCTGACGCGACTCCCGACCGACGCGATTACTTGGAGCAGAGCTCGATGATGAGGTTGGCCTGCACCGGGATCGACACGTCATCGGAGACGGGGAGCCGATCGACACGGCCCTCGGGCACGCCGCCCTCGCTCCTGGAAAGGAAATCGGGCACGTCGCGGCGGGACTCGGCCAGCGCCGCGTGCACCAGCTGCAGGCTCGGCTTGCGATTCTTCACGCGGATGATGTCACCCGCCTTGACCAGATAGCTCGGCACGTCGACGCGGCGACCGTTGACAGTGATGTGGCCGTGGAGCACGAACTGCCTGGCACCGGCCCGCGAAGCGGCGAACCCCAGACGATGGACGACATTGTCGAGCCGCCGCTCGAGCAGCGACATCAACGTCTCGCCAGTGTTGCCCGTGCCCCGCTCGGCCCTCGCGAAATAGGTGCGAAACTGCCGCTCCAGAACGCCGTAGTAGTGCTTGACCTTCTGCTTCTCACGCAGATGCAGGCCGTAGTCGGTGGGCTTCGACCGGCGCTTCTGAACCATGCCCGGAGGGGTGGCCCGCCGCTCGAACGCGCACTTGGGGGTGTCGCAGCGACTCCCCTTCAAAAACAGCTTGAGTCCGTCTCGGCGGCACAGCCGGCAGACCGGCCCGGTGATGCGTCCCATCGTTCTACGTTTCGCTTTTCTTCATGCTGGGGAGGAATGATGGCCGGTGTGGCCCGGCCCAAAAAATCAACGGTGGCTGATCGTGGTGGCCCTGGAAGCCTGCGTGCTCGTGGGCGTGCGTTCGTCGTGCGTGGAGTGTTGCGATGCGGTCGTCGTGCTCTGGATGGTCTTGCTCTGCGATGGCCTGCGGAATCATGCGGCCCCGGACCGCCCCCCCGACCGCGTTCATGCGGGCGGAGCGGCCGGAGCATCGCCGGCTAGACCCGCCGCTTCTTCGGCGGCCGGCAGCCGTTGTGCGGCAGGGGAGTGATGTCCTCGATGCTCTTGACGTTCATGCCGGCTGCCTGCAGCGCGGTGATCGCACTTTCGCGCCCGCTCCCCGGCCCGCAGACGCGGACCTCGAGGTCCTTGACGCCGTACTTCGCGGCCTTCTCGGCCGCCTGCTGGGCAGCGCACTGCCCCGCGAACGGCGTGCCCTTGCGGCTCCCCTTGAAGCCGCAGGTGCCGCCGCTGGCCCAGCAGAGCGTGTCGCCTCGCGGATCGGTGATCGTGACCGTCGTGTTGTTGAAGCTGGCGTTGATGTAGGCGATGCCGGACGAAACGCTCTTCTTCTTGGCTTTGGCGACCTTGGACATGGGTGCGGTGCGATTCGGGGTTGGGGGATGATCGTGGAACGTGTTGCGAAGGCGATGCTGTGCCGCCTGGCACCTGGTGCCGGCGATTGGTGGCGGAAGGAACTACTTGAGGTCCTTGACACCCTTCTTGCCGGCGACCGTCTTCTTCGGACCCTTCCGGGTTCGGGCATTCGTCCGCGTCCGCTGCCCGCGGACGGGCAGGCCGCGTCGGTGCCGCAGGCCGCGGTAACTGCCGATGTCCTTGAGGCGGGAAATGTCCTGGGCGACCTGCCGCCGCAACTGCCCCTCGACGACGTAATCCTTGTCGAGCAGCGCGGCCAGCCGTGCCAACTCGTCCTCGTGCAGGTCGCGGGCCTTCCCCAACGGATCGACGCCCGCCTTATGGCACAGCTCACGGGCCACCCGCTGGCCGACGCCGTAGAGGTACTGAAGCGAGTAGATGGTCTTCTTTTCCGAGGGAATGTCGACGCCGAGCAGACGGGGCATGTCAGGAATCCACTGAGTCGGTGAGCGGCGGGCTGTGAACGAACGAATCGAAGCGGAACAGGACCGGCGGTATTTGCAGCCTGCCTCCCACCTCCGGATCGGCCTCGTATCTTCGGCCCGCAGGCGGCCGAGAGACTGAATCGGGACCAATGGCAGGCAGGCAGCGCAGGACGGAACGCGACGGCCCGCCCTCCCGGCTGGAAGGGGGCGCGGCGACGAACCGCTCTCCCGGCATCATCATCCCTGCCGCTGCTTGTGCCGCGGATCGGCACACACCACGAACACGACGCCGCGACGGCGCACGATCTTGCACTTGTCACACATGCGACGCACGCTGGCGCGAACCTTCATGGGAACGCCCGTGGTGATGGCCGACCACGCCTTCGACAGAAATGGGATGTTTGGGAGAGTCCCAGAATATAGAAAGCGGCAGGTGGCCTTCACAAGGGGGCAGCGTATCGCGGCTGGAAAATGGGCCCGTCGCTGCGGCCCCGGTGCCCTCCGGCCCTCTTAGGATGCGGCCGCCACGGCCCCGCCACCCCCCACCACCTCGCCCCCGGCCGGAGGGGCGGTCAGCACAACCGGGCCGGTTTCGGTGATCGCCACCGTGTGCTCGAAATGGGCGCTGGGCTGCCCGTCCACGGTGGCTTGCGTCCAGCTGTCGGCGAGCACCCGCACCTTTTTGGTGCCCATGTTCACCATCGGCTCGACGGCGATGACAAGGCCCGGCTCCAGCTCGAAATCGTGATTTTTCCGGAACGCCGGAGTGCAGAAATTCGGCACCTGCGGGTCCTCGTGCATCTTCCGGCCGATGCCGTGCCCCACGAAGTTCTCCACCACCGAGAAGCCGTGGTCGCGGACGTACTTGGCCATCTCCACCGCCACGTCGCTCCAGCGACTGCGGCTCGCCATCAGCTGGATGGCGAGCTGGAGCACGCCCGACGTGCAATCGAGCAATCGCTGCACGTCGGGAGCCACCTGCCCCACCGGGTGCGTGATGGCGGAGTCGCCGCACCAGCCGTCGACGCTGCAGCCGGTGTCGATGCTGACCACGTCGCCGGCACGGAGCACGCGGTCGCCCGGGATGCCATGCACGACCTCGTCGTTCACGGAGATGCAGCAGGCGGCCGGAAAGGGAACCTTGCCCGGCACGCCCTTGAAGAGCGCGACGGCCCCCTGCTCGGCGAAGAATCGATCGACTGCCGCGTCGATCTGGCCGGTCGTCACGCCGGGCCGCACAAGCGCCGCCGCCACCCGGTGGGCGCCCCAGACGACCAGGCCGGCCCTTCTCATCAGGGCGATTTCACGCGCGGAGCGAAGATTCACCACGGGTCGAGTACCACGCTGCGGTTGACTGATTCATCCGGCCACAGTGGCCCGGACAATCCGAACGATACCACGATGCATGACGCCCGGATCCAAAATCCCGGGGCTCGCACCGCCGCCGGCATCGTCCCGAGGGCCGCGGAAGCCACCGTCGTTCGGAGCGTCCAGTATACCGGGCGGCCGATGCGTCGCATCACCAGCTGCGACCACCGCCGGCCCGCTCGAAATGTCGCACCGCCGCCTTCACCCGCTCGAAAATCTCCTCGGCCGTGCCGAGACCGTCGATGCTCGCCAGCTTGCCCTGACGGCAGTAGTAGTCGAGCAGCGGGGCCGTCTGCACCTCGAAACTGGTGATCCGACGGGCGAAGATCGCAGGATCGTCATCGGCACGCTTGCGGGCCAGCATCCGGCGGACCAGCTCGTCCCGCGGCACGGCCAACTCGATCACGACATCCACGCTCATGGCGCGGCGCTCGAGCAGCTCGTCGAGCGTCTCGGCCTGCGGCAGCGTTCGCGGAAAACCGTCGAGGAGGCAGCCCTTCCGGCAGTCGGCGGCCTCCAACCGCCGCGTCACCATCCCGACGATCAGCGGATCGGGTACCAACTGGCCCTGCTCCATGTAGCGCGCCGCCTGGACGCCTTCCGGAGTGCCGGCGCGAACGGCTGCCCGCAGCATCTCACCGGTGGACAGGTGCGGCACGCGGAGCAAGTCGACGAGCCGCTGACACTGCGTGCCTTTGCCAGCCCCCGGGGGACCGATGAGGATGATCCGCATGGCAATTCCGCATGCTCGGGGGGCGGAAGCGGACCTTCGAGGCTCCGCCGGCGGCGCGCGTCAGGACTTTTCCAGCAGGCCCGTGTAGTTGCGCATCACCAGGTGGCTGTCGATCTTCTGAACCAGATCGAAGGCGACGCTCACCGCGATCAGCAGCCCCGTGCCCCCGTAGAAGCTGGCGATCTGCGCAGGGATGCCCAGCGCACCGCCGACGATCGTCGGGATCACTGCCACGAGGGCC
>JBIJCD010000074.1:0-11239 GCA_044344895.1 Pirellulales bacterium
GGGCTCGTGGGTGAGCTATGCGCTCGGCAGCGAGTGCCGCGACCTGCCCGCCTTCGTCGCGATCCCCGATCCGCGGGGCACGCCCCAGAACGGGCCGCGGCACTGGTCGTCGACCTTCCTGCCGGCCGCCTTCCAGGGCACGGCCTTCAACGCCGACAAGCCGATCCCCAACCTCGCTCGGCCGGCGCGGATCTCGGCCGACGCCGACGTGGCGACCCGCGACTTCGTAAAGATGCTCAACGAGCAGCACCTGGCGCTGCATCCGGGCGACACCGATCTGGCCGCTCGGATCTCGGCCTACGAGCTGGCGGCCAAGATGCAGCTCTCGGCGGCGCGGGTGGCGGATCTCTCCGACGAGTCACCGGCGACGCTCGCCCTCTACGGCGCCGACGACACGGAAAACTCCAACAAGGCCCGGTTCGGCCGCAACTGCATCCTCGCCCGCCGGCTGGTGGAGCAGGGGGTGCGGTTCGTCGAGCTCTTCAACGGCTCCTACGCCATGGGCGAGGGCGTGGGCAACTGGGACGGCCACAAGACGCTCGAGAAACAGTATGCGGTGCACGGCCCGATCCTCGACCAGCCGGTGGCCGGCCTGCTCCGCGACATGAAGGACCGCGGCCTGCTCGCCGACACGCTCGTGGCCTTCGTGACGGAGTTCGGCCGCATGCCGACGTTCCAGAAGGGGGCGAGCGGCCGCGACCACAACCCTGCCGGGTTCACGGTGTGGCTGGCCGGCGCGGGGGTGAAGAGGGCGTTTCATCACGGATCCACTGACGAGTTCGGCTACAAGGCCGTCGAGGATGTGGCCACGATCTACGACCTGCACGCCACGATCCTGCACCTGCTCGGCCTCGATCACGCCCGGCTTTCCTACTACAACAACGGCATCGAGCGGCGGCTCACTGACGTGCACGGCCACGTGATCCGGCCGGTGCTGGCGTAGTCAGCGACTCCCACGTGCTCACGATGGACGCTGCCCGCCTGGGTCCCGGAGCGGCTTTACGCGCCCGTCTCTTCGACGACAGGGACGCCGAACGCTTGCAATGGTTTTTGCGGGTATGTGGCTGTCGGGCGGCAGCCATCTGGACGACACGCCCAACCGTGACAAGACGATCCGGCACTATGGCCAGATGCGTGATCCCTTGATCTGGTCCACTGCCGTGCCAAGAATTCCGTGTACCGGAACATCGAGCGGGGAGAGGGGCGACGGCCCCCGAGTACCCCGGAGACCATGTTCGCAGACCACTGCGAACATCCCCTCGTGTCCGTGAGCGTGGCTTCCGGACCGCCGGCGACGGAGAACAAGTCGCCCATGCCCGAGCCGTACACAATCTGGAATGGTGACACTCCACACGCAACGCTGAAATCGCAGCCCTCGTCCGTGCGCGACTCTGGCCGGTCTCTTTGCGCCGGGAATCACACCACACATGCTTTCACATAACCCTTCTCCACCGCACCAGCGCCGGGTCATCGCGATGACAGGGGCCACCGGCTTCCTCGGAAGCCATCTCACCCGCCACCTCGTCGCTGCCGGCCATGACGTGATCGTGCTCAAACGCTCGTTCTCGAACACGCGGCGGATCGCCGACCTGCTGCCATCCGGCTGCGTCGCCTACGATATCGACGTGCATTCGCTAGCGACGCCGTTTCACGCGCACCAGATCGATTGCGTGCTACACTGCGCGACCGACTACGGCCGCAGGGAAAGCACCCCGGCGGCCATCATCGAGGCGAACCTGCTGCTTCCCCTCCAACTGCTCGAACTGGCGGCGGAGCATCGCGTCCCGTGCTTCATCAACACGGACACCAAACTCGACAAGGGCATCAACGCCTACTCGCTTTCCAAGCGACAGTTCCGCGAGTGGCTGGTAACGTTCGCCGACGCGACGACCGCCATCAACGTTCCCCTCGAGCACTTTTACGGCCCCGGGGACGACTGCACGAAGTTCGTCTCAGCCATGATCGACAGGATGATATCGCCTGAACGTTCGATCGCCCTGACGGAAGGTGAACAGCTCCGCGACTTCATCCACATCGACGACGTGGTGGAGGCCTTTGGCCTGATCATCGATCGCTGCGTCGTCGAGAAACGCCCTCCAGCTCCACAGACGGACGGCGGCCTGCTGTCGTTCGAGATCGGCTCTGGATCCCCGGTCACCATCCGGGATTTCATGCTGATGCTGCGGCGGCTCGCAGAACGGCCGGACATAACGCTCGCTTTCGGGGCGCTGCCGTACCGTTCGAATGAGACGATGCGTTCGGCCGCCGACATCGGAATGATCACCACACTCGGCTGGAGACCCCGTGTCGGACTGGAGGACGGGCTGCGCCGCACGCTCGAAGTGCAACGCCGTTGGCGAAATGAGGCACAAGCGTGCGTTACCTGATTACTGGTGGATGTGGTTTCCTCGGCTCCAACCTCGCTGCCGAGGCGCTGCGACTCGGCGACCACGTGGTGGTTGCCGACAACCTCGGTCGCAGCGGTGCCACAGAGAATCTGGCGTGGCTGCGTTCCCTCGGCCTCGAGCATTACAGGCACGTCGACGTCCGCGTCGCCAACGACGTGACCCGAGCCGTGATCGATGCACGTCCGGATCGCATTTTCCATCTGGCGGGCCAAGTCGCCATGACGACGTCCCTGCAGAATCCGCGACATGACTTCGAGGTCAACGTCATCGGCGGCAACAATCTGCTCGAGGCGGTCCGAACATGCGCACCGGAGGCGATCGTCGTCTATTCTTCCACGAACAAGGTCTACGGCGATCTGGGGCACCTTCGTTACTCGGAGACGGACACGCGATATGTCGCGGACGATCATCCGGACGGCTTTGACGAGACGCTGCCGCTCGACTTTTGCTCACCGTACGGCTGCTCCAAGGGGGCGACGGACCAGTACATGCTCGATTACGCCCGCATGTTCGGCCTGCGGACGGTGGTGTTTCGTCATTCCTCCATTTTCGGAGGGCGTCAGTTCAGCACCTACGACCAGGGATGGATCGGCTGGTTTGTCGCGCAGGCCGACGCCCGCCGTCGCGGGCGCCTGCGAGAGCCGCTGACGATCTCCGGCAACGGCAAGCAGGTGCGGGATGTGCTCTTCGTCGCGGACATCGTCCGGTGCTATTTCTCCGCGGCGGACCGGATCGAAGCGACCCGCGGCAAGGCCTTCAACATCGGCGGCGGCCCCGACAACAGCCTCTCGCTGCGGGAGCTCTTCGGGATCCTCGAGGCGGAACTCGACGTGCAACTTCCATTCCGCGAGCTCCCTTGGCGGCAGAGCGACCAGAAAGTGTTCATCGCCGACGTCTCACGGGCCCAGCTAGAATTCGGTTGGCATCCCCGGGTGTCGAAGGAGGAGGGATTGCGGCAAATGATCCGCTGGGTGATGGATCATGCCTGACGCGGTCGAACTCTCTGTCGTGCTTCCTGCCTATCTTGAGGAAGAAAACCTTCGGTTGTTGCTGCCCCGGCTCACGGCCACTCTCCGGACTCTCGGCGTGCCCTGGGAAGTGATTGTCGTGGATACCGTGTCCGCTCTGGACAGGACCCGTGAGGTCTGCCTGTCGAACGGCTGTGCCTACGTTTCCCGAGCGCCGGGCAACGATTTTGGTGACGCCGTACGCTCGGGGATCGCGGCCTCGCGGGGCCGCCGCGTCATGTTCATGGACGCCGACGGCTCACACCCGCCGGAGTTCATCGCCGACATGTGGCGTAGCCGCGAGCAGGCGGATGTGGTGGTGGCGTCCCGCTACACGGCGGGCGGCGTGACTGAGAACAGCCTCATGCTGGTGGGAATGAGCCGTGTGCTGAACGTCTCCTACGCCTGGGTGTTGGGCTTGCCCTGCCGGGACGTATCGAACAGCTTCAAGCTCTACCCGGGAGATGCCTTGCGGCGATTGCGGCTCGTCTGCAGCCATTTCGACATCGTGGAGGAGATCCTTTACAAGCTGGTCCGGGGCCCGACCAAGGCGCGGACCCACGAGATTCCGTTCACCTTCAAGAAGCGGCTGTTCGGCGACACGAAACGTAATCTCCTGCTCTTCATCGCCAGCTACGCCTACACCATCGTTCGGCTGCGACGGATGCGGCTCGACGAGGAATCGCCGCGGGCCGAAAGACTATCCGACGGACCATGACGCCCGCCCCACAGCCGCAGCGCCCAGAGCCACCTTTCCCGGCGGCCGGACCATCGGCTCCCGACACGTCTGTGCCAGACCCGACCACCGGCGAGCGCGCTTTGCCGTTTCCATTGCTGAGGCCCACGCCGCTCCTACGTGCCGCGGCGGGAATGGCTCTTGCAGGCGCGGTCGCCGCCGCGTCGCTGACATTCGGCCGCTGGCAACTCGGCGGCTTCGACCACAGTGTCTTGATCGACATCGGCTGGCGACTCGTGCAGGGCCAACGTCCATACCTCGACTTTCCCTGCACGGTCCCGGTCTATTGGATGGAGGCCATCGGCCTCGCGTTCCGAATGCTCGGGCCATCGTGGTGGTCGGTACTCGTACTGCAGGCCGTGTTTGCCGGGATGACGTGCGCCTGGATGTTTTGGCTGCTCGAACTAATCTGGCCGAGCGTGCTCCGATCACTTCTGGTGGCGCTGGCCCTGCAGGCGGGCGGAAACCTGATCACGAGCTACTGGTGGTACAACACGCTGACGACTACGGCCGCGTGCATCTACCACTTGTCTCTGGTAGCCCTCAGCCTGCACCCCCGCCGTCTGGCGACGAACGTGTCGTGCGTCCTAGCGATGACACTGCTCGCGGGATGCAAGCCGAACATCGCCTTACCGCTGCTTGTCTTCAGCGGCCCACTGCTCGTGCTGGCGACCCGCTCCTTCGCGCGTGCGACCGCCTTGGTTGCCGTGCCCGTCGCGCTGACGTGGGCCTTGCTGGCACTCGCCGGCCTTTCCCCGCTGCAGGTATGGTCCTCGTATCGCGACGTCGCCGGTCGCGGACTCACGCTGCACACCTTTCGCGACATTGTGCAGGTCATGGAACCGTGGAAGCTCTTCTGGCTATTGTTCTTCGGAAGCGGGTGCGTGGTCGTGTCTCTCGCCGCCATGATCTCGCTTCGCGTCTACCGTACACTTCCCGGCATCGCGGCCGTCGTGACGTGGGGAGCCGCCACCCTCGGCGTTCTCACGAACGGCGAGAACAAACTCGTCGACATGACGATCATGCTCTGCGCGACCTGGGCGACGTACGCCGCCGCGCGGCAAACCGGCCACGAGTGGCGAGCCGTACCACGCACGACCTATGCAGCACTCGGGTACTGCCTCGTCACGCTCTGCGTCCTGTGGACGGGATTCGGGCTCTTTGTGGCGGCGACACGCGACCGGGTGGAGGACATCGGGCCGTTCTACGCTCCTCACTATTCCGTGAGGAAACCCTCGACGCCCTTCTTCGCCGCGCTGAAGGCGAGCGACGAATTCATCGTCGTGGAACAGCAAATCTCGCACGTGCTGAAGACTCTCCAGCCACAGTCCGTCTTTTTCGGTCCCCGGCTGCAGTGGGCCTATGCGGCATTCGGTCTGCCCTCGCCACCCAGGGAACCGGTCTGGTGGCACGCCGGCGTGTCGTACCGCATTTCGATGGAAGGCGACTTCATCAAGGCCTGGCAGGACAACAAGCACGATGTCCTCATTTTTTATCGCGACGATTTCGTCTACATCCCAGACGGCTTATTCACAAATGCGCCGAAGCCCTATCTGCCAGTGAACGGCGCAGAAACGTTGACGATCTTTGTCACGCCCGAAAAGGCCGCACAACATTTCGCTCCGGTGACGGCCCCCCCGTGACGCCAGCCGCACTCACCCCGGCGTACAGAACAGCGCTATCAGCACGGATCTACCACACTCGCATGCCGTTGAACGAACGCAGCCTCAGCCAAGGCATGACGCCAACGCTCTTCCATTGACCTCACTGCTGTGGCCAATGCGCGGGACGTGCACGCCAGATGTAGAAGGCCAGCACCGCGTAGGCGCCGCGGCTAATACACCCCGCTCATGGGGCCGATCGTCATGAAGGCTGACCAGGACTGCATCTCGGGCGGCCCGTCGCCAGTCGGGCAAGCCGCTGCCGCGGGCGAAAGCGGCTCGTGGCGCAGCGGCATCCCGAGCGAGGCGACGACCGCCGTTATCTGGACGGCCATCTGGATCGTGGCCTTCCTCGCCGTGCGCTGGCTGCACGCGGCGGGCGGCCGCGGTGGCGCCGTCGCCACGCCCTTCACCGAGACGACGCTCCTCTCACTCGGCGGCACCTACGCCGTCGTGCCCTCGGCGCTCGACGAGTCGGGGGTCCGCGGATGGCTCGCAGCGGCCGAGCGGTTCGACTCGCTGGCAATGGGCGAGGCGACGCCTGGTCACCTGATCCTCGTCGTCACGTTCATCGGCTTTCTCGCCGGCTGGAGGACCGACCCCGCCGGCGCGGCCGCCGCCAGCGCGAGCGGAGCGGCGCTGTTCCGCGGCCGGGCCACGACGCCGGTGGTCGTGGCGACGGCGGCGGCGGTCGGCGCGGCCCTCGGCCACCTCCGCTGATTCACGTATGTCCGCCGCTTCGATGGGTACGCGGCAAATCGAGCCCCCCGGCGGAATGTATGGCTGATGACCGAACTCGACAGCGATCGACACGACCTGTTTCTGCGGCTATTCACGGCGAATGAGCCGGTCCTCCGCGGATTCGTCCGGTCGCTGGTGCCCACCGTCACGGATGCCGATGACGTGATGCAGGAGGTGGCCGTGGTGCTCTGGCACAGGTTCGGCGAATACGGCCAGGGGGAGGACTTTCGGCGGTGGGCGTTCGGAGTGGCCAAGTACAAGGTTCTCTCCTGGCAGCGGGACCGCGGCCGCGACCGCCACCTGTTCAACGACGAGATCACGAGCAGCCTCGCTGATCGGTCGCAGGCCATGGCCGACCGGCTCTCGGCCCAACGGCTTGCGCTCGATGCCTGCCTCGACAAGCTGCCTCGCGAACAGCGGCAGATGCTCGCCGCCGCTTATGCGCCGGGCGCCGTGATGAAGGAGATCGCCGGGGCGATGGGCCAGACGCCGATGGCACTGTACAAGCGGCTGCACCGCATCCGTCTTACCCTGCTCGAATGCACGCGACGTGTGCTCGATGGAGGCGCGGCATGAACCTCGACGACGAGCGGCTCGAGTGGCTGCGCTCTTACGCCGAAGGCACCGCGGCCCCGGCGACGATCGCGGCGCTCGAGCGGTCGCTCCGCGAAAATGGTCACTTTCGGGATCTCTTCGTCGAATACCTGAACATCGACCTCGCGCTCGCGACGCCGCGCAGCGTCGCCGATGCCGCCGATGTATCAGCCCGCCCGCCCAGGCTGCGCGCTCCCCGACGTCGCCTCGCGGCGATTGCCGGACTCTGCTTGGCAGTGGCTGCGGTGGCCGCCCTCTTCGCAGGCCGGCTGCAGCCAGCGGCGACTGTCACGCGGGTCATCGGCAGCGGTGATCTCGCGGCCGGCGACGTTGTGCGGACTGCCCCATGCGCGATCGACTCCGGTCTGGTCGAGCTCCTGACGGCGAAAGGCGTCACCGTGGTGATCGAGGCTCCAGCCCGTTTTCATTTCGCGGCAGCGCAGCGGCTCGTGGTCTCACGGGGCCGGGTCGCGGCGGACGTGCCGCCGGCGGCGAAGGGGTTCACCGTGGTCACTCCGGGCGGCGACGCGGTCGATCTGGGCACGCGGTTCGGCGTCGACGTGCCCGAAACCGGGCTGCCCGAGATCCACGTCCTCGCGGGGCAGGTGCTTGCCAGGTCGCCGCGATCGGGTGTGAAGAGCCTGGAAGCCGGTCAGGCCACCGTCTTCGACCGCGGGAGGAGCGTCTCCCGCAGCCTGCGGTCGAGCGCGTTCATTGAAGCGGTCGAGGTTTCCGCGCTCGCCGCTGCCCTTTCAGCCGGCCAGCAGGCGACGGCCACGGACATCGCCGAGCGACTGCGACGAGATCCCGACCTGATCGCACTACTCGATTTCGAGGAACGCGGCGGGCACCCCACCTGCCGCATCGTGCAGGGCCGCTGGCCCGGTTCGCGGGCGGCTGAATTCGTCGAGGTTGGCGACCATCTGCCGGCGAACATTGGCTTGGGCGGCTCCTGGCCTCTGCTCACGATGGCCGCCTGGGCCCGGCTCGACAGGCTCGGCGATCCCTACCACTCGCTCTACCACACTGACGGCTGGACGCAGGACAACCCCGGCCAAGTGCACTGGATGATCACACAGAACGGTACCATGCGGCTTGCTCTCAGAGGCATGAAGCTCGCCGCCGACGCGAGGGAGCGAGATTTCTATCCGGAATCGCTCACACCCGTGTTCAGCTCCCAGGGGCGCTGGGTGCACCTCGCAGCCGTCTATGACGCGTTATCGCGCAAAGCTCGCTTCTACGTCGACGGGCGGCTCGACGGCGAAACTCGGCTGGAAGTGGCCCCGGCGGCCCGCCTGGGGCTCGCCCGGATCGGCAACTGGGACGACCGCGACAGGAAGCTCAGCGGCCGCATCGACGACATGCTCTTCATTGGCCGGATCATGGACGACGAAGAGATTGCCGCCCTGCACGCCGCGGGCACGCCGTATCGCTGACACCGAGTTGGCCATGAGGCACCGCGTCTTGAAGCACTTAGCCGTGAACACCGTCGCCATGGGTCGCCTTGCCATGCGCCAGCTTTCGCCATTGCTGCGTGTTGTCGTCTGCGGCACCGCCCTGGCCTGCGGGCACGTGCGGGCCCACGACGATGCCGCTCCCGACTTCGTCCGCGACGTGCGGCCGATCCTCGAACGGCGTTGCGGCTCCTGCCATTCAGGCGAGCTTCCCAAGAGCGGCTTGCGGCTCGACGTGAAGGCGGCGGCGTTCCACGGGGGCGACGGCTGGGGCCCGGCGATCGTGCCGGGCAAGCCAGACGAGAGCCCGCTCGTGCGATTCGTCCGCGGCGACGAAGAGGGGATGCGGATGCCACCGGCCGACTCTGGTGTCGAGCCGCTCTCGGCCGCAGAGATCGCCATGCTCGTGGCCTGGGTGCGGGCCGGTGCCGTCTGGCCCGACGGCGTCGACACGGCCACGGTCGTCGACAAGACGGATCACTGGGCGTTCAAGCCGGTCGTGCGCGGCGAGGGCCCTGCGGTCCGCGACGAGACCTGGCCGCGGAACGAGATCGACCGGTTCATCCTCGCGCGACTGGAGCAGGAGGGCCTCGCGCACGCGGCCGAGGCCGATCGCCGCACGTGGCTGCGGCGGGTGAGCTTCGACCTCACGGGCCTGCCGCCCAGTCCTGAAGAGGTGCAGCGGTTCCTGGCCGACGGCCGGCCCGACGCCCATGAGCGGATCGTGGACGAGCTCCTCGCCTCGCCCCGCTACGGCGAGCGGTACGCCCAGCACTGGCTCGACGTCGTCCGCTACGCCGACACCCACGGCTACGAGGTCAACACCGAGCGCAAGAGCGCCTGGCCCTACCGCGACTATGTGATCGCCGCCTTCAACGCCGACACTCCCTACGACCGGTTCGTCCGCGAGCAGCTCGCGGGCGACTCGCTAGGCCAGGATGCGGCGACCGGCTTCCTCGTGACGGCGGCCGTGCTGCTGCCCGGCCAGATCGGCCAGGACGACGCCTCCAAGCGGCTCGCCCGCCAGGATGCCCTCAACGACATCATCCTCAATACGTCCGACACGTTCCTCGGGCTCACGATCGGCTGCGCCCGCTGCCACGACCACAAGTTCGACCCCGTGTCGCAGCGAGATTACTACACTCTGCAGGCCTTCTTCAGCGGCGTGCTCTACGAGGATCGTCCACTCAACACGCCCGAGGCCGAGCGGATCCGCGGCGAAATCCGCTCGATGGAGGCGCGAAGGGTGGCGATCGACAGTGAACTGACGGCGTACGAGCCGCTGGCCATGGTCGCGGCGCCGCATGAGTCGGCCCCTTCCCGGGCGCCGCTCAATGCGGAGATCAACATCGACCGGTTCCGGCCGGTGTCCGCTCGCCGTGTCCGCTTCACGATCCAGGAGACCACACAGCTCAACGACAGGCCGGCGGAGGCCTGCATCGACGAGCTCGAGGTGTTCGACACCGCGGGCCGCAACGTCGCGCTGGCGACGGCGGGAGGCGTGCCGACCGCGTCGGGCAGCCTCGTCTCCGCCGGCCGGCACGAGCTGCCGTTTGTGAACGACGGCCGCTACGGCAACGACCGCAGCTGGATGGCGGGCGAGCGGGGCGCGGGCTGGGTGACGATCGAGTTTCCAGGAGAGGTGACGATCGAACGCGTCGTCTGGGGCCGCGACCGGGATGGCCGGTACAGCGACAGGCTGGCCGTCCGCTACCGCATCGACGTCTCGGCGGAGTCGTCCTCGGGTTCGGACGCCGATGCGGACGCGGCCTGGACGACGGTGGCCGACTCTTCCGACCGCCGGCCTTTCAAGCCCGGTGGCAAACCGGAGCCGTTTGCGATCGCAAGGCTACCGGAGGCCGACCGCGCGGCCGCCGAGCGGCTCGTCGAGGAGAAGAAGCGGCTGCTGGGAAACATCGCCGCCGCCCGCGACCGGCAGCAGGTGTTCGCGGGCCGGTTCACCAAGCCTGACACCACGCGGCTGCTGCACCGCGGCGATCCCGAGCAGCCGCAGGACGAGCTCGCGCCCGCCGCGCCGGCGGTGTTCTCGAAGCTCGTTTCCGCTCCAGTTCTTGCCGCCGACGCCGCCGAGCAGGTCCGCCGCACGTCGCTGGCCGAGTGGATCACCCGCCCCGAGCACCCGCTCACCGCCCGCGTGATGGCCAACCGCATCTGGCAGTGGCACTTTGGCACCGGCCTCGTCGACTCGGCCAGCGATTTTGGCCGCAACGGCTCCCGGCCCACCCACCCCGAGCTGCTCGACTGGCTGGCCGCCGAGTTCGTCGCCCACGGCTGGTCGATGAAGCACCTGCACCGGCTGATCGTCCTCTCCGCGACCTACCGCCAGGGCCATGCGACCGACGCCGTCGCGGCCGCGAAGGATGCCGACTGCCGGCTGCTCTGGCGGTTTCCGCCGCGACGGCTGGAGGCGGAGGCGATCCGCGACGCGATGCTGGCCGTAAGCGGCCGGCTCAACCTCGCGATGGGCGGCCCCGGCTTCGACCTCTTCAAGGCCCGCGGCGGGCTGAACGGCTTTCCACCGATCGAGACGTTCGACACAAAGGGCCTGCGGCGGATGGTCTACGCCCACAAGATCCGCATGGAAAAGGAGAGCGTCTTCGGCGCCTTCGACTGCCCC
>JBIJCD010000472.1:0-2954 GCA_044344895.1 Pirellulales bacterium
TCGGCCGGCCCGTCACCGTCAGGATCGGCGGCGACGACGACGACCGGCTCGTACCGGGGGCTCTCGAGATCGAGCTTGAGGACGTGGATCCGCAGCGGCCTCGGCGTGCTGCGGACCTCGCTGGAGTACGACAGGCCGGCATCGCTCCAGCGGAGCCCCGGGCCGGCCGGGGGCTGGCCGGCGGCCGGCCCGCCGAGCATCGTCAAAGTGGCTGCCGCGAGGCAGGCGAGGAGAATCGGCGTGGCAGGCAGAGGTCTCATGGCGGTGGCGGTCACCATGCCGGCTGGTCACGACTGATGCAGTGCAAAGCTCCGCGGCCGCGGACGAGCTCGCGGCAGTCCACCGGCACGATCCGCCGGCCTGGGAAGCACTCCGCCAGCGTGCGGACGGCCGCGTCGTCGGTGGCCGCGTCGAACACGGGCACGAACACCGCAGCGTTGGCGACATAATAATTGAGACGGCTCGCCGGCAGCTGCGTGCCCTCGAAGGAGAACCGTGCCGGGATGTCGATCGGAATCACCTCCAGCCGCCGGCCCCGGGCATCGACGGCGGTCCGCAGGATCGTGAGATTCCGCTCGAGCGAGGCGTGGTTGGGGTCGAGCCGGTCGGGCTGACGAGCCGCCACCACGCGGCCCGGCGCCACGAATCGGGCGAGCTGGTCGACGTGGCCGTCGGTATCGTCGCCCGCCAGTTCGCCACCGATCCAGAGCACGCGATCGATCATCAGCCGGTCGCGGAGCACCGCTTCCATGCCCTCGCGATCAAGGCCCGGATTGCGTTTCTCGTCGACCACGCACCGCTCATTGACGAGCAGCGTCCCCTCGCCGTCGGTCTCGAGCGAGCCTCCCTCGAGCACCACCCCGGGCCGCACGATGGGCAATCCCAGCCGAGCGGCGATGGCCCGCGACACGCCGGCGTCACGGTCCCACGGCGGATATTTTCCACCCCAGGCGTTCCATTCCCAACAGACCGCCACCGCGTCCGGTCCGCCGGCGGACCGCTCCCCCGGCACGAGAAACACGGGCCCGGTGTCGCGCAGCCACGAATCGTCGGTGGCGATGTCGACCAGTTCCACGCCGTCCACGCCGCCCAGCCGATCGCGGGCATCGGCAAGTGCGTCTCCGGAGGCGACCACCTTCACCGGTTCGCAGGCCGCCACGAGCCGGATGAACCGCGCGAAGAACTCCGGGATCGGGGCGAAGTCGCCGAGGAAAGTGGCGCGGCGGTGCGGCCAGGCGATCCACGTGGCGGCGTGCGGCTCCCACTCCGCCGGCAGCCGTCGGACGATCCGCTCTCCCACGGCTACCTCCCCCAGCGCTGGAGCAGGTTTCCGTAGGCATCGATGCGGCGGTCGCGGAAGAATGGCCACCGCGTCCGCGACCACTCGATCCGGGCGAGGTCGCACTCCACCACGATCGTCTCCGGGGCGTCGTGCCCCGTGATCGCCAGCCGTTCCCCGTTGGGCGCGTAGACGACGCTCGCGCCCCAGAACCTTAGGTCGCCCTCGCGGCCGGTGCGGTTCACCGCGACCACGAACACGCCGTTGGCGATGGCATGGCTCCTGAGCATCACGTCCCACGATTCGTACTGCTCGCGGTGCAGGCTCTCCTCGCCGTCGAGCCAGCCGATCGCCGTGGGGTAGAAGAGCACATCGGCGCCGGCCATGGCGGTGAGCCTTGCGGCCTCGGGATACCACTGGTCCCAGCAGACGAGCGGTCCCACCCGCAGCCGGCTCGTGGAGACGGCCATGAAGCCCGTGTCGCCCGGCGCGAAGTAGAACTTCTCGTAGTAGTGCGGGTCGTCGGGGATGTGCATCTTGCGGTAGACGCCGGCCGTGGAGCCGTCCCGGTCGAAGATCACCGCCGTGTTGTGGAAGAGGCCACGGTCGCGCCGCTCGAAGACGCTCCCCACGAGCACGACGCCGTGCCGCCGCGCGGCCTCGGCCAGGCTCCGCGTGAGCAGCCCGGGCACCTCCTCCGCCTCCGCGAAGATCGCGTGATCCTCGGCCTGGCAGGGATACAGTCCCGCGAAGAGTTCCTGCAGGCAGACGACCTCGGCGCCGCGGCGGGCAGCCTCCGCGACCCCGTCGAGCGCCTGGGCGATGTTGCGTTCGCGGGAGGCGGTGCACGCCGACTGCACCAGGCCGATCCGCACGACGCCGCTCATCGGGCAGCCACTTCCAGCCGCGCGGCATCGAGCCGCGCGGCTGGCACCGGAAACTGCTCCGACAGCTCGGCGACCTCGGCCTTGGTGGCCGCGATCACGCGGTCGTCGGCGGGCGCCTTCAGCACGCGAAGGATCCAGGCCGCAATCTGCCTCATCTCGGCCGCCCCCATGCCGCGGGTGGTGAGGGCCGGCGTGCCCAGCCGGATGCCGGAGGGGTCCATCGGCTTTCGCTCATCGAAGGGAATCATGTTCTTGTTGCAGGTGATGCCGCAGCTGTCGAGCACCGCCTCGGCGAGCTTGCCCCCGATCGACAGTGGCGTGACGTCGACGAGCATGAGGTGGTTGTCGGTGCCACCGCTGACCAGCCGCACGCCGCCGGCCGCCAACGCCTCCGCCAGCGTCCGGGCGTTGTCGACGACGTTCCGGGCATACCGCTTGAAGTCGGGCTTGAGTGCCTCACCGAAGGCCACCGCCTTGCCGGCGATGACGTGCATGAGCGGGCCGCCCTGCTGGCCGGGAAACACCGAGCGATCGAGTGCCTTGGCGTCGGCGGCGCGGCACATGGCGATCCCCCCCCGCGGGCCGCGGAGGGTCTTGTGAGTGGTGCTGGTGACGAAGTCGGCGACCGGCACGGGGTTGTCGTGGATGCCGGCCGCCACGAGCCCGGCATAGTGGGCCATGTCGACCATCAGCTTCGCTCCCACGTCGCGCGCGATCTCGGCGAACCGGCCGTGGGGAATCTCGCGGGGATAGGCGCTCGCGCCGGCGACGATCAGCTTCGGCCTGTG
>JBIJCD010000474.1:0-2942 GCA_044344895.1 Pirellulales bacterium
ATACGTGTGGACTGAGCGCCGAAGGGCGCCGAATCGCTCATGAGAGCCGCGTACATCACCCAGACCGGCGGGCCCGAGGTGCTTCGCATCGGGCAACTTCCCGACCCGGTCCCCGGCCCGCGGGAGGCGCTGGTGCGGGTGTCGGCCTGCGGCGTCAACCCGATCGACACCTACGTGCGGGCCGGCACGGTGGCGATGCCCCTGCCGTTTCCGTTCGTCGTCGGCTGCGACCTGGCCGGCGAGGTGGTGGCCGTGGGAGCCGACGTGGACGGGCTGCGTCCCGGCATGAGGGTCTGGGGATCCAACCAGGGATTGCTCGGCCGTCAGGGCACGTTCGCCGAACTTGCGGCGGTCGAAGAACGGTGGCTCTACCGCACCCCGGATGGCGTCTCCGATCGCGACGCGGCCGCAGCCGCGCTCGTGTCGATCACCGCGCACCTGGGGCTCGTCGACAACGCCTGCCTCGCGGCCGGCGAGACGATCTTCGTCAACGGCGGGTCGGGGGGCGTGGGCTCGGCCGTTGTGCGGATCGCCAAGGCGCTCGGTGGCCGGGTGATCGCCTCGGCGGGCACCGCCGACAAGATGGCCAGCGTGCTGGCGGCCGGCGCCGATGCCGTGGTCGACTACCACCGTCCCGATCTGGTCGAGGCCGTGCGGGCCCACGCCCCGCAGGGCGTGCACGTCTATTGGGAAACGCTGCGGGAGCCCGACTTCGACCAGGCCGTGTCGATCCTCGGCGAGGGCGGCCGGATGGTGATCATGGCCGGCCGCGACGCCCGGCCGCCGTTTCCCGTGGGGCCCTTCTACGTGAAGGGCTGCCGGCTCTTCGGCTTCGTGATGTTCAAGGCCGACGCCCACCGGCAGGCCGCGGCGGCCGCCGACATCAACCGCTGGCTGCAGTCCGGCCGGCTGCGGCCGCCGATCGACCGTGTGCTGCCGCTGGAAGCCACCGCCGAGGCGCACGCGCTCCAGGAGTCCGCCACCATCCACCGGCAGGGCGGCCTCGCCGGCAAGATCGTGGTCGAGCCATGAGGCCGGAAAGCCGGCGAGGCCTGACGCGCGTGGAGTCGCGCCGCCACCCCCGCGGACAGTTCTGCCCCGCCCCGGTCTGGCGGCTTACGGTCGTGGCGGGGTGCTTCGTAGCGGCTGTCGCGGCAGGTGCGCTGCCGGCCAGCGGCCAGATCGTCGCCCAGACCCCGGTCGAGACCGGGATCTTCGGCCTCGCGGCCCGCGGCCACCGCTTCGTCTACGTCTTCGATCGGTCCGCCAGCATGGCCGAGCCCGCCGGGCAGCCGCTGGCGCGGGCGAAGGCCGAACTGCTCCGCAGCCTCGACCAGCTCGGTGACGTGCAGCAGTTCTACATCATCTTCTACAACGAAAGGATGCACCTGTTCACGCCAGCCGTGGCCGGGCGGCTCGTCTTCGCCACCGACGACAACCGCCGGGCCGCCCGCCGGTTCGTGGAGTCGGTGCGGGCATCGGGCGGCACGCGGCATGCCGAGCCGTTGGCGGCGGCGCTGCGGCTGGCGCCCGACGTGATCTTCATGCTCACCGACGGTGACGGGCCGGACGATCTGACGGAACAGGAGCACGCGCGGCTCGCGGACTCGCTCGGACGCACCCGCTGCCTGATCGTCCAGTTCGGCGGCGCCGGAGGCGTGCGGTCGCCGCGGCTGGCGCGGCTGGCGGCGCAGTCGGGCGGTGACTACAAGGTCGTCGACGCGGCTGTGGAGTGAGGGTCTTCTCCGCCCCGCCGCGGGGCCGGCGTTCGGGCCGACGAGCGTCAGTAGGTCGGCCGTGGCCGCGGCACCGCCGCCGGCTCGGGCTGACCGGTCCGCTCGCGGCGCATCCGTGTCATCTCGCCCTCGATCGACTCGATGCCCGCCGCGATGTTCGGAAACATGCCGCGGCGGGTTTGCGGGGCGGCGGCCTGCGACGCCGCCGGCTGTTGGCCGGCCGCCGCCGACGTGCCGCGTCGGGGTTGACTGGCCCGCTGATGCATCGGCTGGCCCGTCGGCTGAATCGTGGGACGATTGCCGGCCGGCGCCGCGGGCAGCGGCTTCACGGCCTCGGCGGCGGATCGCGACGCCGGCTGGGCTGAGGGCTGCTGCGGCGCGACGAACGACGTGTCGGCCTGCACGGCGATGCTTTCCGGCACGACGAGGTAGCGGGTCGCGACCCGCGGCTGCACGGCCACCGGCGCCGGCGGCCGATCGCCTTCGCCGGCCGGCCGCAGCATCACGCTTGCGGGTGCGGCGGCGTCAATCGAGGAGGTCGAATTCTCGACCGCCGTCAGCGGCGGGTCGGCCAGCGTCGGGGTCGGTGCGGGCTGCGCGGCCACGGCGGCAGGATCCGTCGCGGCGTCCCGGGGCATCGTCGCCTGGGGTGTCGCTTCCTGCGTCGGGGCTGGCTGGGCAGGGACGCTCTCGACGGGAGCGGCGGCGACCGGGGTCGCGGACACGTCCTCGGACGGTGCCGCGATCGGACCAGCGGTCGGCGACGTTGTGGTGGTCGGCGGCGTGGCGCTGGTTGCCAGCGATTCGAGTATCTCATCGGTGATCGCGTCATCGACCATGACCGTATCGTCGTCGGCCGCATCGGCTGCAGCGAGCGTGTTGGCAGCCGGACTCGCGTCGGCAGCCGCAGCGGATGGCGTCACGCTGGCCGAGCTTGCGGCAGCGGTGTCCGGCACGGTGGCGGCATCAGTCGACGGGGCGGGCAGCGGCTGGTCGGTGCCGCGGGCGGCCTGCGTGTCCGGCTGCGGCTGCACCTGAGGCTGCGCCTGGGGCTGGGCCTGCACCACCGGCTGCGGCGAGGACTCGATCCGGGGCTGGGGCGGATGCTGCTCGGGAGCCGGCTGCGGGGCGGGCATCGCCGTTTCAGCGGCCGCCACGCTGGGCTCGGCGGGCGCCCACAGGTCGGCCTCCGGCGTGCGGACGACG
>JBIJCD010000475.1:0-2939 GCA_044344895.1 Pirellulales bacterium
TCCTGGCCAACCACGGCACCGTCAGCTTCGGCGAGACCGTCGAGAAGGCCTACTGGTGGACGGAGATCCTCGACGCCGACTGCCGCATCCTCATGCTCTCCAAGGACCTCGGCCGCGTCACCTACCTCACCAAGCAGGAGACGAAGGAACTGCTCGACCTCAAGCAGAAGTGGGGATACAGCGACCCGCGGCTCGACAAGAGCATGGAGAACTGCGACATCTGCGCCAACGACGTCTTCCGCGCCAGCTGGGATGCCACCGGCGTGACCCGCAAGGCCTTCGACGCACCTCCGCCGATGGGAGCCGAGCCGGGCACGGCCACGCGGCCCATCGCCCCGGCGGGACTCGACCAGGAGGCCCTGGTCAAGGCCGTCACCGAGCAGGTCTGCAAGCAGCTCGGCATCGCCGCGGCGTGAACCGCCGACCGGCGGCGGACGTTTCCACACCAGACGCACCATCAGGGGGCTTCCAATCATGAAGGTCGGCATCGTCGGCGGCGGTGGCATCGTGGGCTCGTCGGCAGGGTTCGCCCTGCAGCTCGCGGGCATCGTCCACGAGATCGTGATCGTCGACGCCAACGCCGACCTGGCCGACGGCCAGGCGCTCGACATGCTCCATGGCACCGCGGCGATCGCCGATCAGGTGATCCGCGCCGGCGGCTACGAGGACCTCGCCGACGCCGACGTGATCTGCATCACAGCCGGTTTGCGCCGCAAGCCGGACGAGAGCCGGCTGGCGCTGATCAACCGCAACGTCGTGCTCTTCCGGTCGATTCTCGAGTCGATCCGCTCCAAGGGGATGCGGCCCGATGCGATCGTGCTCGTCGTCAGCAACCCGGTCGACATCCTCACCTATCTGGCCGAGAAGGACCTGGGACTGCCCAAGGGCCGCGTGATCGGCCTGGGCACGCTGCTCGACACCCTCCGCTTCCGCAGCCTGCTGGCCATGAACCTCGGGGCCCCGGCCACGCAGGTGCAGGCCATGATCATCGGCGAACACGGCGACAGCATGGTGCCGATCTGGAGCAGTGCCAGCGTCGCCGGCCTGCCGCTGGAGAAGTATCCGGGCTACACGCCGAAGCTGGGTGCCGACGTCTTCCAGCGGGCGAAGACCTCCGGCGCCGAGATGATCAAGAAGAAGACCGGCGCCGGGTTCGCCGTGGGCGTGTCGATCGCCGAGGTGATCCACGCCGTCGCACTCGACTCGAAGCGGGTGCTGCCGGTGTCGACCGTGCTCACCGGTACCTACGGCATTCGCGACGTCGCGATCTCCGTGCCCACCGTCGTCGGCAGGGCCGGCGCCGAAAAGGCCCTGGAGATCGAGCTGTGGCCGAAGGAATCGCAGGGGCTCAAGCGGAGCGCCGCGGTGCTCGCCGAGACGCTCGGCCAGGTGCTCTCCGGCGCCACGGCCTGACGCATCAGCGGACAGGCGGCTGCAGCCGCTGCGGCTCGGCCGCCCGGCGGCGATGCACATCGGCGGCGGTGCATCCCCACAGCCGCGCCGTGCCATCCCACGACCCGGTGAGCACGCCGCCGCCGTCGGGGGCAAAAGCGATCGCCCACACCTCGTCGGCGTGGCCCGCGAGGGCGACGAGGTGCCGGCCGCTAACCGCTTCCCAGATGTGCAGCCGACGATCCGCGCCCACGCCCGCGACCCGTCGCCCGTCGGGCGAAAATGCAATTTCCCAAATCTGGCCGACCGGGCCGTCGAGCATGGCGACCTGCTGACCCGTGACGGGATCCCAGAGCCGCACCGTCGCATCGGACGAGCAGCTCGCCAGCAGCCTGCCGTCGGGCGAGAACGCCACCCAGTTCACCGCGGCGCCATGTCCCTTGAGCGCCCGTGGTGAGCCGCCCCCCGCCGCGGGCCAGAGCCGCACGACCCCGTCGCCACACGCGGTCGCCAGCCATTCCCCGTCGGGCGACCAGGCCACGCCGAGCACCCGCCGCGGATGATCGAGCGGGCCGGCGATCTCGCCACCGTCCGCGACGTCGTAGACCCGTACGCCGCTGTCGTCGCAGGCCGTGGCCAGCCGCGTGCCATCCGGCGAGAAGGCGGCCGCGTAGAGCGGTCGGCCGTTGCCGGCGATGGCAGCCACCGGCGCGGCGTCCGCCACCCGGAAGAGCCGCACGCTTCCATCGTGGCCCGCCGCGGCCAGCCGCGTGCCGTCGGCTGAAAACTCCACCGTGTTGACCCGCCCTGTCCCGGCCGTCAGCCGGCGCACCTCCCGCAGCGTGCCACGGTCCCAGAGCCGCACCTGCCCCTCCGCGAGTCCCGTCGCCAGCAGCCGGCCATCGGGTGAAATTGCCACCGCGTGCACGTCGCTGCCGCACTGCAGCAGCGGTTCGTGCGAGGCGTCGGCATCCCAGATTCGCGCCGTCGCGTCGGCCGCACCGGTGACGAATCCGCGGCCCGCCAGCGTCGCCACCGACCAGATGCCGTCGGTGTGGCCCCGGAGCCGGCTCATCTCGCGGCCCGACTGCGGCTCCCAGATGCGGAGCAGCCCGTCGACCGATGCAGTCGCCAGCCGCCCGCCGTCGCTGCTGAACGCCGCCGCGTTGACCCGCAGCGGGTGCTGCAGAACGCTCACCAGCCCGCGCGACTCCACGTGCCACAGCCGCACCGTTCCATCCTCGGCCGCCGACGCGAGCCGGCCGCCGTCGTGCGAAAAACAGACGTTGAACACCCGCCGCTCGTGGCCGGTCAGCGTCGCAAGCTGTGCGCCGCTGACGACGTCCCACAGCCGCACCGTACGATCCCGCGACGCCGTGGCCAGCCGACTGCCGTCGGGCGAAAAGGCGACGCCGAACACCGTGTCGCCATGGCCCGAGAGAACGCTCTGCTGCTCGCCGTCGGCGGCATTCCAGAGCCGCACCGTGCGGTCACCCGCCGCGGTGGCGATGATCCTGCCGTCGGGGGCGAACGCGACGCCGTACACG
>JBIJCD010000476.1:0-2933 GCA_044344895.1 Pirellulales bacterium
GGCCAGCGATCGCATCGAGGCGAATTCGCGGGTGCCGCCCGGCGGCCCGAACACGCCCACACGCTCGAACGCGCGGCCGTGATCGTCGAGCAGAATCCGGCCGCAGACGGCGTTGCCTGACAGGAAGGCAACGTTCACGCCGGCGGCGACGGCCGCCCGCACGTTGCGGAACATCTCGATCGTCCAATACTCGTCGTGGCCCACGCTGAGAAGCCCGCGGGCCCGCAGCAGGCCGCCCGGGTCGCGGTGGGTGTCGAGGTTCGAGATATATGAGACGTCGTAGCCCTGCGATTCCATCCAGTAGGCGAGTGGGAACTCCCACAGGAACCACTCACCCGACCCCACCGACAAGGGTTGGTCGAGGACCTGGCAATACTTGCCATAGGGCCGGTCGAAGCTCACCTGCACGCCGCCGCCCCAATACCACTGGTTCTTGCCGTCGTCGTAGAGCGCGAACTGGTCGGGCCAGCGGTTGTATGCCTGCCAGGTGAAGTCGCTGACCTGAAACAGGAAATCGGCCCGCCGGTCGTCGCGCACGACGAAGATCACATAGCTCTGCCGGCCCTCCGCCAGGCTGGTCAGCTTGCCGAGATAGACGCCGCTGGGCCAGTCGGCGGGGATCGTGAGCTCCGTCGCGGCCTTCCAGGTGCACCGGCGCAGTCGCTTCTCGCCCACTGGCGGATCGGGCTCCCCGGTACCGGCAAACTCGCCCAGTCGGGCCATCAGCCGGCCCCCGTCACCGCCATACCAGCCGGTGCGGTAGATGTCGATCGTGAATCGGCTGGCTGGACGGGTGCTCACGAAGATCGACAGCGTGTCGCCCGCACGGACGCTCGCATGCGAACAGTAGCCCTCGATGGCGGGGCTGCGAAACTTCGTCGCCGGATCGATGGCGACGTTCGTGATCATCCAGTCGCGGGTGCCTGGCCGGGCGTTTTCTGCCGGGATCGCGCCGACCCCGGTGGTCGCTGTGGCCGCCGGTCCGCCACCGAGCAGCGTGGCCGATCCGGCCGCTGCGATCCGTCCGACGGCGTCGCGGCGGGTGAGGGTCTCGTCAGGTCGACCGGCGTCGCTCATCGGCAGCCTCCTCAGTATCTCGCGGCGTCACTTCGCCCGTGCCAGGAAGGCGACGAGGTCGGCGAGCTCCTGCGGCGAGAGGATGGTGTCGTAGCCCTTGGGCATAAGCGACACCGTGCCGGGCTCGATCGAATCGATCGCATCTCGTGCGATCCGCTCGCTGGTGGTGACGTTCGTCTGGATCACGACCTCAGCCGGCGTCTCCTCCCGGACGATACCGCTGAAGGCGCGGCCGTCTTCCGTGAGCACCGTCACGGGCTCGTAGCTGCGGACGAAGCTGGCGCTCGGCAGCACGATCGCCTCGAGCAGGTCGCGCTCCGTGCGAATCTTTCCGATCTTCGAGAGGTCGGGTCCGATCCGGCCACCGACGTAGGCCATCGCATGGCATCCGGTGCAGGCGGCCTTCGCAGAGACGAACACAGCATGCCCGCGGGCCGGGTCGCCCGGCGGCAGGCTTGCGGCGAGTGTGTCGTAGGCCTCGCGCTGCCCGGCGCGGGCTGCATCGATGCTGTCCAGCAGCTGCCGGCCGCTCGGCTCGTCGCCCGTGGGCAGCGCTGTGACCGCCGCGGTGATCGCGTCGCGGCTGATCGACGATGGATCCGCGTGTCCGGCAACAGCGGCGATGGCGGCGACCAGCGGCCCCCCGCCGCGCGTCGTGAAGAGGGGCAGCAACTGCGTGACATCGTTGGCCGGCAGCCGCGAGAGCGCCGGTGCGAGCCTGGCCAGCTGGTCGTCGGAGGGCCGCGATGCCGCGAGCGCCGTGGCGGCGGCCGCGCGGTCGAGCGGGGAGGTGTCGCCAGAGGTGCCCGCGGAGAGAAGGATCGCGAGCAGCCGCTCGGTCACGGGCTCGGGCAGGGAGCCGGTTCCACCCGCCACCTGCACAAGCAACGTGCAGAGCTTCGGCGACAATCCTGACGCGGCGGCGAGCGAGAGCAGCTGCGGCCGCACCCGGGACCGCTGCTCGGGCGAGAGCGTCAGCCGGGCGACTGTCTCGATCGCATCGGCGCGAGCAGCCGGCGACTCGCCACCGATGACGGCGACGAGTGCGTCGACCCATGCGTCGGGCGTCTTCGCTGGCCGCGCGGCCCGCATCACCTCCATCGCCTTCGCCCGCGTGGCGGCACCAGCACGTGTGGCGGCGGCGACCGCTGTGGCGATCGCGTCGTTGGCGGCGAGCCTGCCCACGACCGCCACGATCCGCGGCGACTCCTCGGGCCGGGCGACGGCCCTGTCGAGCTCGGCTGGCAGCTGGTCCGCCAGTGCCTGCGCCCACTCGGGGTGCCCCGCGGCGAGCCACCAGCCCGCCTCGCGCAGGGCTGGATCGTCGTCGCTGCAGGCGGCGAGCACCCGTTCGCGGAGTGACGCAGTGGCCTCACCTCCGCCCTGATCGAGCGCGACGAGCGCCGCCCGCCTGACCCGCGGCTCGGGGGCGTCGACAGCGGCCGCGAGCAGCTCCGGGCGACCGCTCTCGATCAGGGCGTAGGTGAGCGAGTGCTCGCAGGCCCGGTCCGCTGCACGAGGGCACGCGGCGAGTACAGCCTTCACCGCGGCGGCGCTGCCGATCCGACCGAGCGCCTCGGCGGCGGCCCGCATGCAGGCCACGTCATCGCCGGTCAACAGCGTGGCGAGCGGCTCGACGGCGGCCTCGTCGCGCGTGAGTCCGGCGACGTGTGCCGCCGCCTGCCGCACCAGGGCACTCTCGTCGCGGAGGGCTTGCCTCACGGTGGAGCGGGCGGCCTCTCCGTCGATTCCCGCCAGGGTCCAGACGGCGTTGCGCCGGCCCGACGCAGCTGGCGCGCCCGACGAAAAACCCCATGCAATCATCTCCACAGCGTCAGATCCACGGCGACGCAACT
>JBIJCD010000477.1:0-2932 GCA_044344895.1 Pirellulales bacterium
GGAGGACGTCGTCGCACTCAAGGACGTGGGCGGGGCTGTCACCGGCTTCGAGGGACGGACCAGCTTCGACCGCGGCCACCGCCATCGGTTCGAACTCGACGCGTCGGGCAGCGGTTGGACCGACGTCCTGCAGGGGCACCGGCATCGCGTCGTCGCGAAGGACGGCCGCTACGAGGTGGGGCCGCCGGAGGGCATGTTCGAGGCCCGGCGGCCGCTCCGCGGCACGCTGCGGTTCCTCGACCGCGAGGGCCGTCCGAGCACGAAGGGCATCAGCGTGGGATCGGAGTGGACCTACCGCCAGTACATCGAGGGCGGGTCGCTCGGCGCGGCCATCTGGAAGTTCGAGGGGATCTCTGAACGCGACTACCCCGATGGCCTGCCGCTGGAGATGACCGTTCGGGTGTTCCGCACCTACAAGGGCGTCATCGAGAAGGGCATCAAGGGCAGCTTGCGGGTCCGCAATCCTGCCACCGGGCTGCAGAGCGACCCCTTCTACTTCACCGCCCGCGAATTCACGATCGACTCCCTGGCGATTCCCCGCAAGCTGTCGACGACATCCGCTGACGGTGGGACGCGGCAGGTCGACCTGTTCACCGACATCGTGGCCGACGGGCGGGTCGAGGTCATCCTGCAGTGCCTGGAGCCGGCCCAGTACTTCGGCGTCGCACAGGCCGACTTCTTCCTGCGGGCCGGTGACGGCTCGTTCGGCTTCAACTACGCCAAGAGCTGCCTCGGCATCCTGTTCTCCATGCTGCTGGTGACGGCGATGGGCGTGATGTTCAGCACCTTCCTCAGCGGCCCGCTGGCCCTGTTCGCCACGCTGTCGGTCGTGCTGATCGGGCAGTTTCGCGAGTTCATCCTGCGGCTGTTCGAGAGCCAGGTGACCGGTGATTCCACCATCGCGCCCGGTGGCGGACCGATCGAATCCCTCTACCGGATCGTGACCCAGACGGCGATCACGCTCCAGCTCGAGTCGACGCCCGCGGTGCAGCTGATGAAGACCGTCGACACCTTCCTGCTGGCTCCCATGCGGCTGCTCGCCGGGCTGTTCCCGTCGCTGAGTTCGTTGGGCACCAGCGACTTCGTGGCGGGTGGCTTCGACATTCCCTTCGATCTGGTCGCGGAGCACGGCATGGAGACGCTCGGCTACCTGCTGGCATTCTTCATCGCCGGCGCGTTCTGTCTGCGGGCCCGGGAGGTGGCATCATGAGTCAGTCACAGGCGTCTTCAGGCCGGCCCCAGGGGGCCGCGGGTGGCGGCCGCAAACCGGCGGCATCCTGGCTCGGGCTGCGGCCCGGAACGCTGCTCGCCCTGGTCGGCATCGCGGTGCTGCTCGTGCCGCTGTCAGCGCTGAGCCAGCCGGCCGACTCGACCAACAAGGGGGGGAAGCTGGCCCGGCTTCGCGAGCAGCACGGGCTGTCTCAGGCCAACCTGGGCGAGGTCGATCCCACCAGCGAGACGATGCGGCTGGCGACGCTGGGCCTGAAGAACGTCGCCGTGACGCTGCTGTGGGACAGGGCCAACCACTACAAGAAGGTCGAGGATTGGACGAACCTCTCGGCCGTGCTCGAGCAGATGACGAAGCTGCAGCCGAACTTTTACTCCGTCTGGGACTTCCAGGCGCACAATCTCTCCTACAACATCTCCGTCGAATTCGACGACTACCACGACCGCTACGCCTGGGTGATGAAGGGGATCGAATTCCTCCGCCAGGGCATCGCCTACAACCTGCGGGAGCCTCGCCTGCTCGGCCGCATGGGCTGGTTCATCGGCCAGAAGGTCGGCAGGTCGGACGAGAAGAAGCAGTATCGCCGGCTCTTCAAGGCGGACGACGAGTTCCACGAGCGGGACCGGCCCGGCCGCACGCTGCCGGAGCGAGACAACTGGCTGGTGGCCAGGGAGAAGTACCGCGCCGGCCAGCAGATCGCCGACTCCGGCGCGCCCCTCAAGACGACGGCGCTCATCTACCACAGTGAGCCGATGATGACGGCGATCAACTACGCGAAGGCTTTGGAGGAGGACGGCACGTTCGGGGATGCCGCCCGCGACGCCTGGAAGCTGGCGGGCGAGGAGATGGTGCGGTTCGCGAAGCGCGAGATTCCCACCACCTGGGACGTGCCGATCCAACTGTGGATGCGCGAACCGGAGCTGGAGCGGGCCGACCGTCTGGCGACCGAGCTCGAACAGCTATTGCCCGGCCGCTACAAGGCGCTGGAGGAGGCGAAGCGGTCGGCGCTCACGCCGGCGCAGCGCGAGGCGATCGACACGCCGCCCTTGGCCCGCACCGACGCACAGCATGCCGCGGCCGCCTCGGCCACCGAGGCGATGAAGGTCGACTGGCCGATGGTCGTCCGCGAGGCGCCGCCGGACATCCGCGACCGGGCCAAGGAGTTGCTCCGCCAGTACACGGAGGCCAAGGAAACGGCCGAGATCATCGACCGCTACCGGGACATCGTGAATTTCAACGTCTGGCGGGCCACGTGCGAGGCGGAGGTCACCGAACCGGCGCTGAAGGCCCGCGAGGCCGCCTGGCGGGCTGAGCGGGAATTCGAGAATGCCCGGCTCCAGCCGGCGAAGCAGGCCTACGAAGAGGCGTTCGCCGCGTGGCGCGAGGTGTTCGACAACTCGCCGGTGCTCAGCGCCGACCAGATCACGAAGGATGACGTGAACGAGATCGTCGACCGCTACCGCAAGGTGCTCGATCAGCTCGACGAACCGTTCCCGAAGCCCTTCGTGCTCGATCCGATCCTGCGGCCGAACGAGCAGCAGTGACCGGCCGCGCGGGCCGCCCCGGCCATTTTGCCATCCCGGCGGTGATCGCTCCACGCCGATCGGCTCCACAGACACCGAAAGGGATCTCGAGCGCATCTGGTTGAGCTGGAGCGACGACGTGGCAAACCTGGAGACGGAGGCGAGGGGTCGGCGAACGCTC
>JBIJCD010000075.1:0-11123 GCA_044344895.1 Pirellulales bacterium
GATCCGCGGAAAGTAGATCTTCGTGATCAGGTTGGCGTTGGAGACGAGGCTGTTGCTCGCATCGGAGAGCGCCGCCGAGAAGAATTGCCAGGGAAGCATGCCGCCGAGCACGAGAATCGGGTAGGGCACGCCGCCCGATGGCAGGCCGGCCACGCGGCTGAAGACGACCACGAAGATCGTCATCGTGATCAGCGGCCGCAGCACCGCCCACAGCACGCCGAACGTCGTCTGCTTGAAGCGGACCAGCAGGTCCCGCCACGCCAGGAAGACGAACAGGTCACGGTAGCGCCACAGGTCGCGCCAGTAATGCGCCTCCGTCCGACCGGCCTCGATGATCAGTTCATCCATGGGCGACGAGCGACGGGAAGGTCATCCGATCAGCCGGGCCACGCGGCCGGGCACCCCGTAGGCGAGCGAGTCCGCGGGCACGTCCGACAGGGCGCAGGAATTGGCGGCCACCTTGCTGCGATCGCCCACGCGACAGCCGGGCCCCACCGACGCGTGCAGCCCCAGAAAGGCGTCCTCGCCGATGCAGGCCCTGCCGCCGAGCGTGGCGTAGGGTGAGAGGACGGCGTAATCGCCGGCATGTGCGTCGTGAGCGAGCGAGGCGTGGTAGTTGATCAGCGCGCAGGCTCCGACCCGGGCCCCGTCACTGACGACCGCGAACGGACAGATGACGGCGCCGGCACCGATCGCGGCGCCGCGGGCCACGACAGCGGTGGGATGCACGAGCGAGAGAAACGTCGCCCCACGGCCGAGCAGCGTCTCCGCCACCCGCCGGCGGACGGCGGGAATGCCGATCCCCAGCAGCAGCCCGTCGCCGGCCTCCGGACGGAAGCCCGCCGGGTCGGCGAGAATCGGCAGATCGCACGCCTGATGCCGGAGGATGTCCCTGTCCGCCGACAAGAACCCGGCGAAGCGGCCGGCGTGGTCAGGCCAGGCATCTTGCGCCCACTGCAGCGTCTCGCGGCCGAAGCCGCCGGCACCGACGATCAGGATGCGCTCGATCGATGAGGGGATGGGAATGGTCATGGCATAGCCAGGTCCACAGGCCGGGAGGCCGATGGCCGGTCCGCGCGCACTCCGTTCCTCTGGGTGGCAGCGCCACCTTCGCGAACCACGCGCGGACCGATCTTCCGACTATACCCAGAGCCGGGGACATTCCCGCTGCGCGTGCCGGCTGAAGCGGTCGTGCGGGTTTCGAGGGCCTGCGGCCAGCCCCCCCCGGTTGGCGGTCGGGGCGACCCGCGGTCATGCCGGCCGGCGGGGCACCTTGCCCGCCGGCGTGGTCGCGATCCGCTTCACGATGTCGAGGATCCGCGGGACGCTCTCCGCCGCCAGCTCACGCTGGCACGCCGCAATCGCCGCGGCCCGCACGCTCTCCGGCGTGGCGCCTGGCGGCAGCGGGTCGGCGAGCACGATCTCGGCGGCCACGAGTTCCCCGGTGGCTGCGCTCGGCATGCCATGCACCCGGGCGTCCGTGACTCCGGCCACGCCGCGAAGCACCTCCTCGACCCGCCGTGGAAAGACCTTCACGGCGTTCACCACGATCACGTCGCTGCGGCGGCCCGTGAACTCGTACCGGTCACCACGCCGCTCGACCAGGTCACCGGTCGACACCTCCGCGGTATCCCGGGAGAGCTGCACGAGGAGTTCTCCGTCGCGGCGGGCCGCAAGCCGCACCCCCCCCGGCAGCGCACGGCCCAGCCAGTTCGCCGGGAACCCCGGCCTGCCATCCGACACGCGAAACACCTCGCCGAGCGTAGTCGTAGCGTAGACCTGGGTGATTTTGGCCACGGGAAAGGCCTGGTGCGCCTGCTCGAGCAGCTGGGCGTCGGCGGCCTCCCCACCCAGCGTGATCCTTTCGATCCGTGCCCGCGCCACGAGCGCAGGATCGCCCGCCGACAGCAGCCGGCGCAACAGCGTGGGCGTCGTGGGCAGGACCGTGGCATCGCCGTCGATGGCCGCGTGAAGGATGGCGTCGGGCTCGCGCGACGCGGGCACCACGAGACGGCCGCCGGTCAACAGCGCCTGCAGCCAGACCTGGATGCCGGCCCAGCGGGTCGCGTCGTACACCAGAATCCACCCCAGCCCGTGCCACTGCTCCGCCATCCGCGCCGCGGCCAGGAGCGAGTCCCAGGAATGTTCGACCAGCGTCGGCGGGCCGCTCGTGCCCGACGTGGCGACCACCACCTGCGTGGCGACCGCCTCGAATTCCCGGCGTGGGCCGCCGGACGGCAGCGACAGCGTGTCGTCGACGGCCACCCAGTCGCGCAGTTCGCCGACGAGGTCCCGGGAATCCTCGGCGAGGAACGCCACGGGCACGTGCTGCCGGCCGCACGCGGCTGCGATGGCGACCAGCGATTCGACGCGAGCCGCCCGGGCCACAACGCCGACCGGCCGCACCGAGTCGAGCGACGCCTCGAGCCGCGAAACAGCCCCGGCGAGCGTGCCGTAGTCGATCGTGCGAGCACCGTCATCGGCCCCCGCGACGATGGCCGTGCGATCGGAAGACTGCCGGGCGACCGCCGAAATGGCGAACGCGAGCCGATCCTCCGCAGACGCGTCGGCAAGGTGCTCCGGCGAGGACTGTATGGCCGAGGTGTTCGCCGGGGAATTCATACGCGGGTTCGCTCCAGATCCACCGGGGCTGGGGAGACGCAGTCGGCTTCGTGCTCGCCGGGCTGGATTATAGGCGCACGTCGACCGCCGGCCCGGCTTCTGGTCGCCGAAATCCGAGACTGGCTGTCGGAGACGGGCAGGCTTACGGCACGAACTCGCGCATCGTGGCAGTTCCCGGGGCTGCCACGCCGCGGCCGGTCACGGCCTGCCAGAGCACCTGAACGGCGGTGACCGCGATGATCCTCAGGTCGATCAGCGGCCACCACCAGGTGGTGAGCATGTCGACGTAGCGGGCGTCGTATTCCAGCCGCTGGGGCCAGTCGACCGCGTTGCGGCCGTGGATCTGCGCCCAGCCCGTGAGCCCGGGACGGACCAGCAGCCGCGTTGCTTGCCGGTCGGAATAGCGGGCGACATATTCCAACGGCAGCGGACGCGGGCCGACCAGGCTCATATCGCCCGACAGCACGCTCAGCACCTGCGGCAGTTCATCGAGACTCGAACGCCGCAGCCAGCGGCCGAACGCCCCCAGACGCTGCGCATCGGGCAACGGACGGCCGTCGGGGCCGGCGGCGTCCCGCATGGAGCGAAATTTCAGGATCCTGATCGGCCTGCCATCCTTCCCGGCGCGGGCGGCGACGAAGAACACCGGCCGCCCCAGCGCCAGCCGCACCGCGCACCAGGTGACCGCGAACAGCGGCAGGACCACCGGCAGCGCAGCGGCCGAGAGCACGACATCGGCCAGCCGCTTGAGGAAGCCCAGCCGGATCACGAACCGCTCACGTTCCGGCACGGCGGACACTTCTTTCCGACACGAGCACCAATCCGGTCAGCAGCACCGCAGTGGCCACCACCGTCGCGATCGCGATCGGATCGGCCGCCCGCCGCACGGCGGGGTCGAGAATCGCCGCCAGGGCGACCGCCACCCCGAAGGCTGCCAGGCCCCCGTAGAGGCACGCCACCGCCCGATGCGACCAGCCGCTGATCACCAGCCGCTGGTAGAGGTGGCTGCGATGGGCCTGGAAGACGTTTTCGCCGCGGGTGAGCCGGCGCACGAACGTGAACGCCGTGTCGAAGATGAACGGCCAGGATGCGATCGCCGCCACGGGCAGCGCCTCGGCCCGGCAATCGGCGGGGAGTGCCAGCGGCAGCACGGCCACGAGGAAACCGCAAAACGCACTGCCCACGTCGCCCATGAAGATTCTCGCCGGTGACCAGTTGAGCGTCAGGAAGCCGATCGCACTGCCGGCGAGGGCCGCAGCGAGAAGGGCCACCGGGGCCGCGCCGAAGGCGGCCGCCGAGGCGGCGATGCCGGCGGCCGCCGCGGCCGCCGTGATGCCCGCGATGCCGTCGGTACCGTCCATGAAATTGAAGGCGTTGGTGAGGCCGACGATCCACAGGAGCGTGAGCGGCCACGCGGCCGGCCCAAACCGCCACACCCCCAGGGAGCCGAGATCCACGGCCGTCGCCGGCCCCAGCATCGTCGCCGCGGCAGCGGCCGCCAGCACGTGCACCGCGAACCGGGTGCGGTTCCGCAGCGACTGCAGGTCGTCGAGCCAGCTGACGGCTGCGACAGCCAACGCTGGCAGGATCGCCCCGACGACGGGCCGCCACGACTGCGGCTGCCAGGTCGTCACCAAGGCTGCGACGACCGCGACGACGGCCACGATCGCCAGTCCGCCGCCGCGCGGCGTGCTGCGGGTATGGCTGCTGCGGTCGTTCGGCGTGTCGACGATCCCGAGACCGGTCGTCCACGCCACCAGCCAACGCGTCATGGCGGCCGCCACGAAAAGCGTCGCCCCGCACCATGCCGCCCAGAGAGCCAGTGCCGTCATGCCCGAGTTTCCCGTGTCAGCGGCTCTGCTCGTACGGCCACGTTCAGCACGGCTCAGGACCGTTTCGCGGTGGCGATCGCCTCGCACACCTCTGCCGCCACCGCCTCGTCGACGTGGGCGCCGACGGGCAGCGCCAGGCTACGGGCCGCCAGCACCTCGGTGGCCGGCAGCGGCCGCATCCGGTCGTGAAAATGCTCGAAGGCGGTCTGCCGGTGGCACGGAGGGCTGTAGTAGGTGCGGGTCTCGATGCCCTGCGCCGCGAGCACGCGCCGGACCGAGTCTCGGGTCATGCCAAAGCGGGACGGATCGACCGTGATCGAGAAATCCTTGTGGCTGGAGGCTGCGCCCGCCAGCGGTTCGACGAATTCGATGCCCGGCAACGGCTCCAACTCGCGGCGGTAGCGGTCCGCGATCCGCCGCCGCCGGTCGGCCACGTCGTCGAGCATGGCCAGCGACGCCAGCGCCACCGCCGCGTTCGTCTCGGGCATCCGCCCGTTGACGCCGGCGAACAGGGCATCGTAGGAGCCGTCGTTGCCGTATTCCCTTCCCAACCGTACGAAGTGGGCCAGGCAATCGCAATCGGTCGCCACGACCCCACCTTCACCGGCGACCACGAGCTTCGTGGGCGAGAGGCTGAAGACCTGGGCCGTCGCCCCGCCGCCCACCGGCCGGCCGTGCATCGTGGCGCCGAAACCGTGCGCGGCGTCCACGATCAGCGGCAGCCCGTGCTCTGCCGCCACCGCGGCCAGCGCCTGCACGTCGCAGGGATTGCCGAAGTTGTGGCAGGCAGAAATCGCCACAGTGCGAGGCGTGATCGCGGCCGCCACGGCCTGGGCCGTGACGTTCGTCGTTCGCGGATCGACGTCGACGAACACCGGCCGCAGATTGTTCCAGACGATCGCCGCGGGCGCGGCGAGAAACGTGAAGCTCGGGATGATGACCTCGCCCAAGGGCTCCACGCGGTTCGCACCACGGACCACGCCGAACCGCGACAGCGGCTCCATGCCGCCGACGGCGCAGGATTCCGCCGATCTGCGACGGGTGCGGCAGGCTCCCGCGGAGAGGTCGAGCGCCCGGTAGACGAGCATCAGCCCCACCGTGCAGCTGCTCACCGCGACCGCATGCCGCACCCCCAGCCGCCCGGCGATCTCATGCTCCAGCTGTTCGACATACGGCCCCTTGGTAAGCCGGCCGCTCGCCAGGATGCTGGCCAGAACCGGCTCGATCACCCCCGGCGGCGGCAGGGCCGGACGCGAAAACGGGACCCGAATTCCGGCGGCCGCCGGGTCGCTCGCACCGTGCAGTTCCGGGATCACGCTGAAGGGATTACTTGGCATGGGTCTTGCGGAACGAGGCCGGCATCTCGTCTCCGGCACGCTGGCCACCGTATTCGGGCACGAGCTCCCGCATCCTCCCGCGCACGGCGTCTGGCGACTCGTCGAGCATGTCGACCAGTTCGTCGATCACCGACTCCGAGTCGGCCAGGGTCGTGGGCCGGTGCAGGGCGCAAAACACCTTCGGATGGTTCGTGGCCACGCGGCGTTCGTCGTCGAAGTAGAGCTCCTCGTAGAGCTTCTCGCCCGGCCGCAACCCCGTGTAGACGATCTCGATGTCGTCCTCGGCGAGCCCCGACAGGGAGATCAGGTCTTTCGCGAGGTCGACGATCTTGACGCTCTCGCCCATGTCGAGCACGAAGATCTCGCCGCCGGAGCCCATGGCCGCGGCCTGCAGCACCAGCTGCGACGCCTCCGGGATCATCATGAAATAGCGGGCGATGCCCGGATGCGTGATCGTGATCGGACCGCCCTGGCGGATCTGCTCCTGGAAGATCGGCACCACGCTCCCGTTGCTGGCCAGCACGTTGCCGAACCGCACCACTACGAACTTCGTGCCCGACTCGCCGTTGAGCGCCTGCACGTACCGCTCCGCGATCAGCTTGGAGCAGCCCATCACGCTCGTGGGATTGACCGCCTTGTCGGTCGAGATCATCACGAAGGTGCCGACGCCGTGCCGGTCCGCCAGTCGGGCCAGCGACTGCGTGCCCACGCAGTTGTTCTTGACCGCCTCGGCAGGATGCAACTCCATCATGGGCACATGCTTGTGCGCCGCAGCGTGGAAGACCACGTCCGGCCGGTGGGCCCGCATGACGAGGTCCATCCGGGGCTCGTCCGCGATGTCGGCGAGGATGGCCTCGACGGGCGGCCGCGGCACGTACCGCGCGAACTCCTGCTCCACGATGAACAGCTGGTTTTCGCCGCGCTCGACCAGCAGCACTTTCCGGGGGCGGTAGCGGAGGACCTGCCGGCAGATCTCCGAACCGATCGACCCACCGGCGCCCGTCACCATCACGGTACGGCCCTCCACGAGGGCCCGCACGGCGACGTCGTCGAGGGTCACCGGCTCGCGGCGGAGCAGGTCCTTGATCTCCACGGGCCGGGGCTGGAGATGCAGCGGACTGTCGTGGGTGCTGAGCAACTCGTCGATGGCCGGGATCACCCGCACGTCGGCGCCGGCCTCCACGCATGCCTTCATCAACGGGCGAAACCTGCCGCCGGCAAGCGATCCGGATCGCACCATCACGTCGTCGACCCGCTTGCGTCGCACGAACTCGCCGGCCAATTCGACGCCGCCGAGCACGGGCACCCCGGCGACGCGATGGTGCAGCAGCGACGGGTCGTCGTCGAGAAAGCCGACCACGAAGTACTGGTTGCGAGACGCCGCGGCGAGGTTTTGGGCCAGCAGCTCCCCCTCGTGATTCGCGCCGACGATCAGCACGGTGCGCATCGGCTTGCCGGAGAGGTAGGGTCGCACATCATCGCAATAGGCCCGCCACAGGGCGCGGATGCCACCGATCACCAGCACCGTGCCGGCCCAGTCGAGCACGACGACGCTGCGCGGCACGCGCGGCAAACCCACGTAGTCGGACGTGAGGAACAGCCCCTCGCACGACATGAACACGAGCGACGCCAGCGTGGCGGCCGACACGAGGCTCGACAGGTCGCGGAAGGAGGCCCGCCGCCACGGGGCATGGCACTGGCCCAGCCAGTAGAAGACCGCCACCTTGATCGCGACCACCGCCAGGACGGTCCGGCTGTAGGTCTCCAGCCAGGACCGATCGAGCTCGAAGTCGTAGCGGATGAAGAACGCGATCGCCAGGACGGCCGCGAACGCGAGTGCATGCAACCCGAGGAGGATGGCCGCCCTGCGGGTGAAACGGCGGGTGTCAGTCACGGGCGGCATCTGCGGCGGGAGGGACGGACCGGAACGATCATACCCAGGCCGAAAACCGGCCGTCCGAAAAGGCGGGCAGGGCCACCCGCTGCCCCGGAGAAAACCGGCGGGAAATCCACGCGACGCCGGCTGGGCCTCGGACACCTAGGCGGGCTCAAGGTCCACGTCCTCCAGCTCGATTGACGCACCCTGATTGAGGAATCGCACCGCGATCACCAGCCGGTCGCCGCCCCGACGCCGCACGACCACGCCCTCCATCCCGCACAGCGGGCCGCTCCGCACCCGTACGGGCTGCCCCGGTTCGAGCCGGGCTTCCGGGGTAAGCGGCTTCTCCGTGTCGATGAGCCGCTTGATGTTCCTCAGATCGGCGACGAAGGCCGCGGGATCCGGGATCGGCAGCCAGCGGGCGATGGTGTTGGTCGCCAGGGCGACCCGCCGCTGATCCTCGTCGATAAGGGCGAATGCATATCCTGGAAAGATAGGGACATACGACACCCGCGTCCGGCCGCCAGGCGACCTCAGTCGCCGCCTGATCAGCGGTGCGTAATACGGAATGCGAGCCGCGTGCAGCTTTCGCATCAGGTCCTTTTCCCGCCGCGAGAGCGTGTAGAACGCGACCCAACCAGACCGCGGCGTACCGCCGTCCTCGGCGTCGACCGCCCCCGCCCGCTCGTCGAGAAGCCAGGCGGGAAAGATGTCTGGTTGTCTCGGCAGGATCGGCATCGTGGGAATTTTGCGACGGCGGCGGCGTATCCGCGCGGACTCCGTACCCGTGGGTGGCTTGAATCCAGCCCGTTTGTCCAAAACGAACGCGGAAATGCCTCCCTATCTTACGCCTCCCCTGCATGCTCCACCCTGATGCCGGCATCGAACGTCTGTCAAACAGCGCAAAGTTTTCCGCGCGATTCTGCCGATGAAGACGATTGCATCGACCATTCCGGTTGCAGCGAGTCTTCATGCCCCCCTCCCCACAGACCAACGGTCGCCTGACGAACCGCCCCTGGAGGCGGAGCGGCTCGCGGTTTCATGCGGGCTGCGTGGCGTTGTTGCTGGCTTCGACCGCTTTCTCCGGCGGCTGCCACATTTCGGCCCGGCCGCAGCGGACCACGACCCGCGAGGCGATGCTCGCAGCGAACTGTCCGGCAGACCCGAGCCGGATGCCCGCCAAGGAACTCGCGAAGGTCACCCTGCCGCCGTACGTGATCGAGCCGCCCGACATCCTGCTGATCGACGCGCTCCGCGTGGTGCCCAAGCCGCCATTCCGGATCCAGTCGTTCGACACGCTGCAGGTGATCGTGGAGGGCACGCTCCTCGAGCAGCCGATCAGCGGGCTCTACGTCGTGGAGCCGGGCGGCATGCTCGACCTCGGCCCCTCCTACGGCAAGGTGATGGTCGGGGGACAGTCGCTCGAGGAGGCGCAGGACGCCGTGTTCCGGCACCTGAAGCGTATTCTCCGCGAGCCGCAGGTGTCACTCACGCTCGCCCAGGCCGCCGGGCAGCAGCAGATCGCCGGCGAGCATCTCGTGGGGCCCGATGGCACGATCAACCTGGGCACCTACGGCAACGTGTTCGTCACCGGCATGACGCTCACGGAGGCCAAGGTCGCCATCGAGAAGCAGCTGTCGAACTACCTCGACGCCCCGCTCGTGTCGGTCGACGTGTTCAGCTACAACTCGAAGGTCTACTACGTGATCACGGAAGGGGCCGGCTACGGCGACAACGTCGTCCGCTTCCCCATCACCGGCAACGAGACCGTGCTCGATGCCATCGCCGGCATCAACGGTCTCTCCCGCCTCTCGAGCAAGGACATCTGGATCGCCCGCCCGGCTCCCTCGGGCGTGGGCTGCGACCAGGTGCTGCCGGTCGACATCGAGGCGATCATGAAGGGCGGCTCGACGGCCACCAACTACCAGCTGCTGCCTGGCGATCGGGTGTTCATCGGCCAGGATCCGTGGGTCGCCTTCGACAGTATCGTGGACAAGATCGCCGGCCCCTTCGAGCGGATCTTCGGCTTCAGCCTCGTCGGCGTGCAGACCGTCCAGACGTTCAACCGGCTGCCCTTCGGCTTCAATCCCAACAACTTCTGCTGGGTGGCTCGCGAGGTCTACGGCGAGCACGACCCGCGCTGGCTGCTGTTCCGGGCGTGGCTCCTCACGGATGCCCCGGTGTGGCTGCGTGACCTGTACGCGGACCACGGCGAGCAGTTCGCCGCCTGGATCCACGACAAGCCGCTGGTCAAGGCCGCACTCCGGGTGTTGATGGATCGGGCGATCGCCAGCCGCCTCGCAGCGGCGGCGGAATGATCGTCGCCGCCGGTCGACGGCACCAGCCGCGTGCAGCGGTCCGGACCTTCGTGTAGGGTAGCGTCTGAGCATCCCGTGGAGCCCCGCCATGAAATCTGCCCTGCAACTCCTGGTCGTCTGTGGCTGCACGGTCGCGCTCGGTCTCTCCGGCACGGGCCAGCTCGCCGCCCAGGGACCGGCGGGGGGCCAGAGTGGATCGAATCCACCCTTTTCCAACATCTACAAGCGGCCCACGCTGAGCCCCTACACGGCGCTGGGTTTCCAGGGCAACAACCCCCTGACGGGCGGCACCCTGGGGGCCATGCAGGGCCTGGTGCGGCAGCAGCAGCAGGTGCAGGCCCAGATGCAGATGGGGGTGCAGCAGTCGCGGCAGATCAACCAGTTGCAGGGACAGGTGCGAAACATCCAACGCGTGCAACCAAACCGGGCCAGCGAGTCGATCCGGCCCACCGGCCATGCGTCGACCTTCCTGAACCTGTCGCACTTCTATCCGGGGCCCTGATCGACACGCTGCCGATCGGCGGAAACCCCATGCCGGCCGTCGCGGGGTGAGCCGCCTCGCCCGTGAGGTACCATGGCAACATCCTTCGGGGTGTGCCATGCGGTTGTTCCCGACAATGCAGTGCAGCTGCTGCGCCCTCGCCGCGGCATCGGTGGCGTGGTGCGGTGTCGCCGGCTCGGAGCCCGCCCCCGTCGTCGAAGATCGTGTCGAGCGGCCGACGATGCGGCAGATCGCCCCCTCCAGGGCCGCGGCCGCACCGCCCACCGCGCAGGATCTCGCCACGGCGCGACCGGACTTCCGCAGGCGCTTTCGCGAGTCGCTCTCCCATGCCGATTCAGCCGCCGGCGCGCGGCAGGCGGCCGAAGCCTTGCTGGAGGCGGCCGCGGTGGAATCGGACCGCACCCTGCGCTGGCTGATGATCGACGAGGCCCGCCGGCTGGGAGAGGCGGCGGGCCAGGCGAGCCTCGTCAGCCGCGCCATCGCCGCCGCATCGGCCGCCTACGACTTCGACACCGTCGAGATGGAATTGCGGTCGCTCAAGCAGATACCGCTGCGGGGACTCGACGCGGCGAAGGCCGCCGGCGTGGCCCTGGCCGCCGAGCGGATCGCCACGCGGGCAGCGGTCGACGGCAG
>JBIJCD010000076.1:0-11122 GCA_044344895.1 Pirellulales bacterium
ATCCCGCCCAGCGCGGCTGCCCAACGCGCTCGTCACGGTAGGCCCATGCGCCCGCGATGGCGCCCGGCCACAGGCCGATGGTGCTCGTGGCGTTAGCCGTCACCATCCGGCCGGGATCGGCGGGCAGGATCGACGCCAGCACCGGGAACGTGAGGATCGTGCCTCCGCCCGCCACGGCGTTGACGGCACCGGCGATGAACGTCACGACCGCCAGCGTGACGAGGCCTGGCAGCTGGTCTGGGCTGAGGATTTCGGACATGGTCTCGACTGGTCGCTGGGGTCGGAAAGGATCCACCGCACGCTAGATCGCGTGCAACTTGGGTGTAGCACCGGCTCTGTCGCGGCAAAAGTCTCCTCGCTGTGGCCGCAGCCGCCACACGCTCGTCGAGCGTTCGCCGGCCCCTTCGCCTCCCTGCCCCATGCTTCCAACTCGTCGCTCCAGCACAACGAGATGTGCTCGGGCGGAAAGTCGACCGACGCCTGGCCGCGGAGACCTGCGTTACCCCTGGCCTGCCTCTCGCGCCAGTGACGCCGGCCGGGAACATGGGGCCGAGCTCAAGGCTGGGCGGCCGGAGGATTTGGAGCCGCAGGGTTGACGGGCCGGCGCGGCGGTGGCTGGCCCGCGGCCGGGCGTGGCGGCGGCGCGGGTCCGCCGGGCACGATCACCGGACGGGCCGCAGCTGGCGCTGGTTGCGCTGGTGCTGCTTGCGCCGGCGCCGCTTGGGCTGGAGCCGCCGGCTGCGGCGGAGCTTCCGGAAACTGGCCGGAGCCGCAGTCGGCCAGCAGGTAGCCGGCCCAGAAAAATGGGTGCCGCGCATCGGGCAGCACGGCGTTCGCGGATTGCTTGATGCGCGGCTCCCGCGTCGGATCAGGCTGCTCCACGGTCACGATATCGACCGCACGTTGCCAGCTCTCGGCGGCCGGATGGCGGTCCCGAGCCGGCCCCGCGTCGCCACGGTCGCGGAGAAACTCTTCCACCATGTCGATGCTCGACGCGCCTCCCGGCCGCCAACGGCTGACGAGCACCGTGCGGCCGCCGGCCACCATCAGGCTCGTGACGGCAAGAAACAGATCCTCGCCGGGATGGGCGGGCGGCTTCGTCAGGCCGCCGGCCATCGCCGACTGCAGGCCTGGCAGCACGATGCAGTGCGGACGTTTTCCCGGCGGCGCCAGCCAGTCACCGAAGGTCATGCCCTGCCGCCCCTGCTGCGTGGCCACCAGCGGCCGGTTCGCCACACCGCCCTCCCCGGCGGATAGCTCCTCGACGACGACGAGCGTGTCGAGCAGCGAGGCGACGAGCGGCACCGGCGCCGGTGTGTTCACCGCCGGCAGTGCCACGCCGCGGTCGACGGCACCGACGAGGCGAGCCGCCACGTCCTGCGCCGCCGCCGGCTTGTCGCCGCGCATCAGCCGTCCGGTGTAGACGCCCACCGGGCCGGCGCCCGCGGACGTCTCCGCGGGCAGCACGGCGAAGCTGCGCGTCGGGCAGTAGCGGATTCGACACACGTCGCGGAGCCGCCGCTGGTCGTCCCCTGCAGCGCCCGCGGCGGGCCGCGCCGTCCCGGCCGGCAACAGTTCAAAAGGCAGGTACCAGAGCATGCCATCGGGCACGATCACGAGTTCGTCGATGCCCTCCCCCAGCTTGATCTGCGAGTTCTCGAACAGCAGCCTCTCGAGCCGTTCGGCGACGGCCGGCCAGTCGCTTTCGAGCAGGCGCTCGGTCAGCACGGGCGCCTGGGAGTCGTGGAGCGAGAGTGCCTTGGCAAGCGTGGCGATCTCCTTCGCGATGACCGCCGGCTGCCGCACCGTCCACACCCGCACACGGTCGCGGGATTCGAGCGCGCCGCGCAGGCCCGTGCTCGTCCAGTGGAACGACAGAATCAGCTGCTGCGGCGAAAGGCGGCGCCGAATCTCCGCCGCCGGCGTGAGAGGCGGCATGTCGATCGGCGCCGCCTCGCGGCCGGCGGCGAGGGTGGCGACGATCGGCGCGAGCCGATCCGTGAGCTGGCGGTACTCCCGCCACATGGCGGGATCACCGGGAACCGGAGACGGCTCCTGGGCCGCAGCGGCGGGGCCGGCCGCGGCGAGCATGGCGGCCGTGAGCGCAGCACGGTCGCGGACCATGCCGTCGAGCAGGGCGGGCAATCCCGGATGGCGGGCCAGCAACCCGGCCCGCCTCGCGGCGGATGTGGGCGGCAGCGCGGCCGGATCGCTGGAGAGAAGTCGCGACAGCGCCGAGCGGCGGCCTCCCAGCGGCTGCGTGGCCAGCCACCGACCACGGACCGCGGTCTCGGCGGCGTTGAGCAGGGCGTCGTCACCACGCCGGGCGGCGGCTGCCAGCCACGCGTCGAACGCCTCGGTGCGGGGCGTGGACAGGGTGGCCAGGCCGCCGAGCGGATCGACCGCCACGTCGTGCGCGGATGGGTCGCCGAGCAGCCTCGAAAACGCCAGGTCGGCCTGGCGGTCCGACACGCCGCTGGAGCCTGCCAGGGATGACTCCACCAGCCGTTGCGTGCGAAACAGCGTGAAACATCGTCCGCGGGCGATCTCGAGCGCACGTTCGAGCTCCCGGTCTCCCGCGTCGACGTTGCCCTTCGCATAGGCGACGAGCGCCACCGCGTAAGCCTGCTGCTGGCCGACCTGCCCGCGGCCAGGGTCGCCCCGCAGGATGCGGCCGTCGATCTCCGCGAGTGCATCGGCAGCGGCCTGGGCCTCGCCGAGGGCCGCCAGCTGCTCGGCCTGCAGGCCGAGCAGCCCGGCCCGCAGCAGCGGCAACTGGTTCTTCGCCCACTGGATGCCGCCGCGCACGGCGGCGGGCACGTCACGGCTTCCCGCGACCATGGAGGCGGTCGCCACGAGGCGGAATGCCTCCTCGAGCGCGCGGGCGTCTCCGTAGTCGGCCGCCGTGTACGTGGCCTCCTCGAAGAACCGCGCGGCGACCGCAGGCTGGTCGGCATCGAGGGCGATGCGGCCCAGCACGATCAGTCCCCACGACGTCAGCGGATGATCGTATTGATTGCCGACGAGCAGGCCGCGGTTGAGCAGCTGCTGCGCCTGATCGGGCTTGCCCTGGGCCCAGAGGGCCGTGCCCAGGGCGATCTCGATCCACGACTGCGAGTAGTGGTTGGGGGGCGCCGCCCGCCGCAACAGGGCCTTGGCAGCCTCGTCGATGGCCGGCCCCTCGCGGCCCGTCTCGCCGAGGATGACGGCTCGTCGGTAGATGGCCATCACCAGCGACCGCATGATCTCCTGGGGCCGCACCGGAAAATTGACCGGCGCGGCGAGCACTCCACCCTGCTGGAGCACCCGTTGCGGATCGCCGCCTCCCTGTCGGATCGACATCGTTCCGGGAATCGCGGCCGGCGACGTATTCCGCTGGCTGCGGCCCCACGTCGCCACCCGCGGCTGCGCGAGGGCCGTGAGCCCCTGCGGTGGAAACTGGACGTCGAGCAGCCAGTCTCCGTGGATCGCCGCGAGCCGTAGCGCGTCGTCGTAGGCGGCGACCGCCTCGCGGAGGTTACCCAGTTCGAAGTGACATTCGCCGACGATCGCGGCAGCGGCGATCGAGTCGATCCACTGTCGATCGCCCGCCCGCACCGCTCCGCGGTACTCGCGGGTGGCGATGTCGAGCGCGGTGGTGAACTCTCCGGCCGCCAGGAACTTCAGCGCCTGGTCATACCCTGGCGACGGCACGGTCTGTCCGCCCGGCATGCCCAGCCCGGGAGGCAGCACCACCTGTCCGACGACGCCGGTGGGCATCAGGCAGCCGCCCGCCGCCAGCAGCCCCCACACCAGCCGAATCAGTTCGCTCGCGCGATGCAGCCTCATGACCGGAGTTGTAGCAGGAACCGGCTCGTGCTCGGGGCCGGAGCGACGCTCCGCACATCGGGCGGCCACGCGGACGCGTGGCTTCCCTGTCGCGACTGACCGGGCAAATTGCGGTGCCGTGGAAACCGCGGCGCGAGGCTAGGAAATGCCGGATGCGACGATTCTGGGGGTTGTCGCAAGTTTGCGGCCTGGGACGGCCGATATTCCCTGGCATTCGAGCGTCGTCGTGGCACACCGCGCTGCGAGGCCTTCGAGTTGGAGCCGTGTGGGCACGGCAGCAGTGAACCGTGACTCCCCCGGGGGATCGACCCATGCACTACGCCGCTTCGCAGCCGCTCAACCGCCGTGCCGCCGCCCGAGCGGCGCTGCTTCTGCTCGCAGCCGGGGGCCTGTCGACGACCGGCTGCCAGGTCGATGTCGGCGGCCAGACGCTGCCTAGCGCGTATTACCTGCAGGACGACATCCAATACTTCCCGGCCGGCCCTGAATTCAAACTCTCGAAGGAAGCGGCCGCTCTCAAGGCCTACAAGAAGGAAACCGGCGACTGCCAAGACGGCTGCGGCTGCAGTTCATGCCGCTGAACGGCTCGAAGCTTGCAGTTTCTGCACGAGCCGCTAGAATCCGCCCCAGCGTGGGTTTGAATCCCAATTTCGCCATTAAAGTTGGTGAGATCGTGGGTTTTCGGCCCAAAAGCTGATGGATTTGCCTCCGTGGCCTTCCAGGCGGCCGGCGAGGCATCGAAGGCCTCCTCCGGTGGGAGGGCTTCAGCAGGGAGGAAGTCGCCGGTGATTGACAGGCATGAGCACTGCCACGGACCTGCTGATCGGCGAGTTCAGCCGCACGCTCGACGAGCGGTTTCGGCTGTCGCTCCCTCCGGAACTCACCCGGCCGCTGCTGGCCTCAGGCCCGCGGATGGTGCTCGCCAAGGAGCGGGCAGGCTGCCTCTCGCTGTGGCCGGCGGCGATCTGGAAGCCCCGGATCGACACGGCCGTCGACGTGGTGCGGAGCAAGCTCCAGGCGGGCCTGCTCGCCCAGCGCGTCGGTCAGCTGCAGGACCTCGGGCGACTGCTGTCCACGAGGCACAAGGCCGTGACGCTCGCCGAACGCGGCAGGCTCGTGCTGCCGGAGGGATTTCGGGAATTCCTGGCCGTGGAGCCGGGAACGGACCTGCTGGTCGTGGGCGCCGCGGTGTGCGTGGAGCTCTGGCAGCCCGCAGCGTGGACCGCCTTCATCACGAACGAAATGCCGGACTTTCGCCGTCGGCTCGACGAGCTGACGGCCTGACGATCTTTGGCCATGCCCGGGAGAGCGCACGCGGTTGATGCCTGGCGGTCCATCCGACCGGGAACCTCGACGACCACGGACCGGCCCCCCCAGCACGGATGCTGCCTAGGGACCTCGCCCGGGCATGGCCTTTTTTCCACAGTCGCGCTCGCACGCCTCGAGTCGGCGTCCGACATCACCGCCCGCCTCACGGCTGGCAGCACGCTCAGCCGAGCGGATTGCCGCACGCCGGCAGCGGCCACTGGATCCTCGTTCCCGACAGCGCCGACTGGTACACCGCGGTGGTCATTTCGAGCACCGTCCTCCCGGCGTACATGCCCGTCTCCGGCTCACGATTCTCACGGATCGCGTCGATCAGGTCGGCGGCGGCCCGCCTCCCCCAGCCCGCCCGCTCCGCGGCCCGGTCGACGTCGCTCGCCGGCGTCGTTTCGAGCCCGTCCGGTCCGATCGGCTTCCAGGGAAACTCCTTGTCCACCCGCCACAGCGGCGCCTCGCGGAGGTAGGCGTGCGGCACCTGGTCGGGGCGGATGTGAATGGCCCCCTTCGTGCCCACCACGGCGAGCCCAAAATTCGGCTGCTTGAGCCCCGCCTCGCGGACGCTCGCGAAGTGGCCGATCGGCCCGTCCGCCAGGCCGAACATCGCCGTCACTGCGTCGCCGGCGATCAGACCGATCCCTTCCGGCGCCTCCGTCGCGTCGGCCTTCGTGATCGGCCGACCTCCACGCGTGACGGTCGCCTGGCACCACTGCGGCGCGCCGCCGATGTCGGCCATCAGGTCGAGCACGTGGCAGCCGAGCACCCACAGGTCCTCGCCGCCGCCCCGTGCGTCCTCCTTGCCGCGGCACCGGATCTCGAGCACCCTGCCGATCCGCCCTTCCTCGATGAGGTCGCGGGTGACCGCGTAGGCGGGCGAGTGGCGGTTGACGTAGGCCACTTGCAGTTTGGCGTCGGCCGCCCGGCAGGCCTCGACGACCGCATCCGCCTCGACGAGCGTGCGCACGAACGGCTTCTCCAGGAAGATCCCCTTCGCACCGGCCCGCGCTGCCGCGACCGCCATCTCGGCGTGGCAGTCGATGTGCCGCATACAGATCGCGACGATGTCCGGCTTCGCCTCGGCGAGCATCGCCTTCCAATCGCGGTAGCCAGCCCCCGGTGCCAGCCCGTGGCGAGTGACCGCCTTGGCGAGCCCCTCCTCCGAGTCGTCCGCCACCGCCACGACACGGGCAGCGTCTAGGCCCGCCCACATTTCGTCGATGGCGTGGCCCCAGTCGCCCCGGCCTGTCCGCCCGATCGCCGCCAGCCGCAGGGGTCCCGCACCGAGTCTCGACATGTCGATTTCTCCGGAAGAGTGTGGGAGGAGCCGCTGTGAGGCCGCGGATTACGACCGCCCCGCCTTGATCGCCCCATCCAGGAACATCTGCACCGCCGACGCCACCAACACCATGCCCATCAGCCGCTCGATCGCCAGGATCCCCTTGTCGCCGAGGAAACTGCTGAGCCGAGCCGCCATGAGCAGGATGGCCGCCGATGCCGCCCACGCCAACGACACGGCGGCCAGCCACTCGACGTGCCGGCCCGGATCGCGGCTGGTCATCAGCAGCACCGTGGCCAGCGCCGATGGGCCGGCGACGTAGGGGATCGCCAACGGGACCACGAATGGCTCGCCTGTCACGGTCTCACCCAGGCGGCCGTGTGTTTCGGGAAAGACCATCTTCAGGGCGATCAGAAAGAGCACGATGCCGCCGGCCATCGTCAGCGCCGGTTCCGAGATGCCGAGCGCTGAAAGCAACGGCCGCCCGGCGTAGAGAAACCCGACCAGCAGGCCGTAGGCGATGAGCAGTTCGCGGCCCACGATAAACAACCGGCGCTGCGGGGCGACCGGCCGCAGCGCCGCCAGAAAAAGCGGGATGTTGCCGATCGGATCCATCACGAAAAACAGCAGGATGGCGGCGGAAAACGTGGTCATTGGTATCATCCTAGCATGTCGGCCCCGGGACTCGATCACGACTGCGACCATGACCATCACGGCCATGCCCACGGGCACGGGCGCGCGCACGGCCATGCCCACGGGCACGCGCACGGCCATGGCCACGCCCACGGCCTGTCGCCCGACCAGCTCGACTGGGCGATGGCTGCGGGCATCGCGCTCAATGCCACCTTCGTCGTGGTCGAGTTGGCCTGCGGTCTATGGGCCTCGTCGCTGGCGCTGGTGGCCGACGCGGGGCACAACGCCGGCGACGTCGTCGGCCTGCTGCTGGCCTGGGCCGCGAGCCGCCTGGCACGGCGGCCGCCCACGCGACGATACACCTGGGGCTTCCGCCGCACGACGATCTACGCGGCGCTCGGCAATGCCGTGCTCCTGCTCACCGCCTGCGGCGCGATCCTCTGGGAGGCCTGGCACCGCCTGTGGGCGCCACAGCCCGCAGCCGGGCCGGTGATGATCGTCGTGGCCGCCGTCGGCGTCGTCATCAACACACTCACGGCGCTGCTTTTCATGCGGGGCCGTGAGCGGGATGCCAACATCCGCGGGGCCTTCCTCCACATGGCGGCCGACGCCGCCGTGTCGGCGGGCGTGGTGATCGCGGGCATCGCCGTCATGCTCACGCGGCTGCCCTGGATCGATCCGCTCGTCAGCATCGCGATCACGCTCGTCATCGTGGCCGGCACATGGGACCTCTTCCGCGAGAGCGTCGACCTGTCGCTCGACGCGGTGCCACGGGGCGTCGACACGGAGGCGATCACGATGGCACTGGGGGCCATCCCCGGGGTCGTCGAGGTGCATGACCTGCACGTCTGGGGAGCCAGTACGTCGGAGGTCTCGCTCACCGTGCACCTGGTGGTGCCTGACATAGAGGCCCACGAGCCGGCGCTGGCCGCCGCGACCGACCTGCTCCGCAGCCGCTTCAACATCGCCCACACCACGATCCAGATGGAGCGCGACGAGGCCTGCCGGCGGTGCGTCCAACGCCCGGCGGAGGTCCTGTGAGGATGCTCTCGGTGCCCGTGCTACTCCGCCGCGGGGCGGCAGAAGTCTTCTCGCGAAGGCCGAAGCGGCCACACGCTCGACGAGCTTGGAGGATTTCGCATATCCAAGCGGTGTGCATCGCCGCAGGCCGTCGCGCGAAATCATCCCGCGAGGAGACTTCTGCCGTCCCGGCGGGGATCGCTCCAGACCGATCGTGCTCCACGTGAACCGAAAGCGCTCTAGTGCGCATCCCGGTGTGGTGTAGCGACGGCTTCGGGGCGGCAAAAGTCTCGTCGCGTGGGCCGAGGCGGCCCAAAGCTCCTCGAGCGTTCGCCGACCCCTCGCCTCCGTCTCCAGGTTTGCCAAGTCGTCGCTACAGCGAAACCAGATGCGCTCTAGCGGCCGCGGACAGCGGACCGGGCGATGCCGGCGAGCATCCGCCGGAAGACGAGCTCGTGAAGCGGCCAGATCGCGTACCAGTAGGCGAGGCCACCGAGACCGTGTGGATCGAAGACCGCCGTCTGGTGGATCGTGACGTCGCCGTCCCGCGGCACGACCTCGAATTCCAGCCAGCCGCGGCCCGGCATCTTCATTTCGGCCGCCAGCCGCAGCCGCCGCGGTGGATCGCAGATCTCGACATGCCAGCAGTCGAGCGTCTCGCCCGCCGCCAGACGCTCGGGATCGCGGCGGCCCCGTCCCATCCCCGGCCCGCCGATCAGCGTGTCCATCCAGCCTCGCAGCTGCCACAGCCAGTCGCAGGCATACCAGCCGTTCTGTCCCCCGATCCGCTCGATCGCCGCGAAAGCGCGGTCGGCGGGCACCGCGACGACCACGTGCCGGTGGTCCACGAGCCGGGTGCCCTCCGTCGTGCCACCATAGCGGTGCGGAAGATCCTCCAGGTCGGCGAGATCGGCCCAGCGCTTGTCGGCGAAGGCCGTGTCCTCGTGGATCATCGCCTCGCGGACCGCCGCTGCGAGCGACCGCGGTCGGATCGCAAACTGCCGCAGCGCCGCGTCGTTCGTGACCACGGTCGGATTCTTGAGTCCGTCGATCAATTTGCGTCCCACCTTCGAATACCGCGGCGTCACCAGCTTCAGCCACAGGCTCGACAGCCGGGGCGTCAGCACGGGCACTGGGATCAGCAGCCGCCGCAGGCCCCGCTGCCTGGCATACTCCCGCATGATAGCGCCGTACGACACCCTGTCCGGGCCGCCGATCTCGAAAATCCGCGGCGGCCCCGGCGGCAGGTCGGCGGCCGCCGCCAGATAGTCGACCACGTCGGCGATCGCGATCGGCTGCGTGGGCGTGGCCAGCCAAGCCGGGCAGATCATCACCGGAAGCCGCTCCACGAGCGTGCGGACGAGGTCGAACGAAAAGCTCCCCGCGCCGATCACGATCGACGCCCGAAACTCGACCACGTCGAGGCCGCTGGCCCGGAGGATCGCACCCACCTCGTGCCGGCTGCGCAGGTGGGGCGAGAGCGTGTCGTCGTCGGCGCCGAGTCCGCCGAGGTAGACGACCCGGCGGACGCCCGCCGCCTTGGCGGCCGCCGCGAACCGCTCCGCGGCGAGCCGGTCGGCCCGCTCGAAGTCGACGCCGGTCTCCATCGAGTGGACCAGCCAGTAGGCCACCTCGACACCGGCGCAGGCCCGTGCGAGCGCTTCGGGATCGGCCGCATCGCCCGCCAGCACCTCCGTACCCGCGGCCGTCCGTCCGGCGAGCTTCTCCGGCCGGCGAGCGAGGCAGCGGACGGCGTGCCCCCGGGCCTCGAGCGCGGGCAGCAGTTCACCCCCCACGTAGCCCGTCGCGCCGGTGAGGAGGATGCGCATGGCGGCCGAGTCCAGATGCAAAAGCGACACCAACCGGTCACGGACCCTCATCCGCCCGGGCCGCGAGCATCGAATCGCCGCAGCTCGAGCGGCGCCCTTCGGCGCCCCGCGTGCGGCTTGTGCCTACGGCTCGTCGACCTCGAAGGCCCGGTCCATCAGCTCCGGGTTGCCGGTCTTCAGGCCGTAGAGAAACCAACGCACCCGCTGCTCGCTCGTGCCGTGCGTGAAGGCGTCGGGCACGACGTAGCCCTGCGCCTGCTTCTGGATGCGGTCGTCGCCGATCGCCGCGGCGGCGTTGACAGCCTCGCGAATGTCCTCCTCGTCGAGGATGCCCGCGTAGCGTGCGACGTGGTGCGCCCAGACGCCGGCCAGGAAGTCGGCCTGCAGCTCCATCCGCACGGAGAGCTTGTTGTAGTCGCGGTCGGAGAGCCGCTGCCGCATCGACTGCACCTTGTTGCTGATGCCCAGCTGGTTTTGCACGTGGTGACCGATCTCGTGGGCGATCACGTAGGCTTGCGCGAAATCGCCCGGCGCGCCGAACCGCCGCTTCAGCTCGTCGTAGAAGGCGAGGTCGATGTAGACCTTGCGGTCGAGCGGGCAGTAGAAGGGGCCGGCCGCCGCGCTGGCCAGCCCGCAGGCGCTCTGCACACGACCGGTGAAGAGCACGAGCTTGGGCGGCGAGTAGCGGCCGCGAAAATGCTTGGGGAAGAGCTTGCCCCAGACGTCCTCGTTGTCGGCGAGCACCACCTTCACCATCTTGGTCATCGCGTCGTTGGCAGGGGCCGCCGGCCCCTGCTGCGCCGCACCGGCGCCGCCGAGTTCCGGCACGATCTGCGCGACCTGCTGCGGATCGAACCCGAGGAACATCATCGCCACCATCAGGAGCAGCGTGATCAGGCCGCCGCCCACGAGCACCGGCCCGCCGATGCCCCGACGATCCTCGACGTTTTCGCTCTGCCGACGGCCTTCCCAACGCATGGACGTGTCATCTCCGAGTGGTGTGGACGGTGCCCGAACTGCATCGTGTAATGTAGCAGCCGCAGCAGCCGCCGGCACGGAATCAGCCGCCTCGGCGGCGCGGCGTGGTTGATGCTCGTCATGCCGCCACAGGCTGGAAAATCGGGCTCACTCCGGCAACGGTCGGCCCTTCGTCTCCGGCAGAAACGGCAGCACGGCCAGTCCCAGCAGGAAGGCGGCGCACATCGTGATGCCCGCC
>JBIJCD010000478.1:0-2925 GCA_044344895.1 Pirellulales bacterium
AGATGCAATCGCTCGACGCACTGCATGCCCTGCACGCGCCGCAGGCCTTCAGCACGTGCACGCTCTGGGACGCCTGGCTCCCCCACGCGACGCTGTGGACCGGGCCCGGCCCGCGCGGCCGCTACCGGGCCGCTCTCCTCGAGAAGGCGGTCGACGCTGAGGGCTACGTGGCGATGCAGCAGCATCGGGGGCTCGCCCACGCCGACGGCTGGCCGTTTCCGGCCTGGCAGCAGGCCGGCGGCGCGGGGTTCCATTTCTCGACGCTCGGCGACGTGTGGGCGATCCAGCAGTTCGGCCTCCGTCCCCTCTCCTCGACCGAGGGCTGGGAGCTCGCCGGCGCGGTCTCCGCCGGGATCGATCCCGTCCGCGGCCTGATGCTCAAGGCCGTCGACGACACCGTCACGATCACGACCCCGCCGTTTCGCTGCGGCACGGTCGTCGCCCCTTTCGCCCGGATCGAATGGGCCACGCGGGGCCTCTCGGCGGAGTCTCGGCCGGCGGTATCGTGGCTCCTCGAAGGCGAGCCCGGCTGGTCGGTCGACCGGCGGGTCGAGTTTCCGGCGCTCGCGGCGGCCGACGGCTGCCGCTACGCACACGTGCCGCTCTACCGCCATCCCGGCTACGCCGGGCTGCTCACCCGGTATCGCATCACCGTCGACCGCGCACGCGGCGCTGAGATCGACCTGAAGTCGGTGATCACGGCGATCGACACGCGGCACCCCGCGACCGGGCCGCTGTTCATTCTGGGCTGCAGCGACTTCTTCCGCTGGACAGGCGACCGCGACTTCCTGCGCACAAGCATCGGACGCATGCGCCGGGCGACCCGCTTCGTGCTCGATGAGTTCTCCGTCCGGGTGCAGAAGCACGTTGTGGTGCCGTGGGTCGGCCACGACGGCCGCAGCGGGCTCGACGTGTCGCCCACCGGGGAGACGCGGCCTCGGCTGGGCTTGGGCGTGGGCAACAACTACTGGGATCTTCTCCCGTTCGGCGGCCGCGATGCCTCCGCAACGCTCCTCGTCTACGCGGCCCTGCAGCGGATGGCAGATCTCGAACGGGACATCGCCGGCCACCCTGACTGGAACATCCCGGAGGACGGGGGCCCACTCGCGGCCGACGACCTGGCGTCGCTCGCCGCCGCCGTCCGGGAGGAGTTCCAGCAGCGGTTCTGGAGCCACGACACGGGCCGGTTCGTCGGCTGGATCGACGCGGATGGCAGGCGTTACGACTACGGCTTCACGACGTTGAACCTCGAGGCGATCGTCGCCGGGCTGGCCTCGCCTGAGCAGGCCCGCAGCATCCTGGCTTGGCTCGACGGCAGCCGGGAGGTGGCCGACGACACCGCGCGGGCCGCCGACATCTACCACTGGCGGTTCGGTCCCCGGGCCACGACGCGGCGCAACGTCGAGACCTACGTATGGGCTTGGAGCAGCCCGCAGTCGATCCCCTGGGGCGGGCAGGTGCAGGACGGCGGCGCGGTGCTCGGCTTCAGCTACTTCGACATCATGGCCCGTCTGGCGGTGAACGGACCGGACGACGCGTGGCGAAGGCTGGGCGAGATCATCGCCTGGTTCGACGAGGTGCAGGCCGCCGGCGGCTACCGCGGGTTCTACGCACAGCCGGGCCGCGGCACGCTGCAGGGCGGCGGCACCGCCGGAGGCCTCGGCGTCGACTTCGAATTTCTCGAGAGCGTGCTGCTCCCCCAGGTGATGCTCTACGGGTTTCTCGGGTTCGAGCCCACGGCCGACGGCTTCACGGTCACACCGCGACTGCCGCAGGACTGGCCGTCGCTGACGATCCGCGGCATCCACGTGCACGACCGCGTGATCGACGTGACGGCGGAGCGGGGCGGCGGCGTGCGGATCGACGAGGTCCCGCCCCCGAGCACCGCCGCTCCGGCCGCGCCGGACCGCGGCGGCTGACTTACCCGCAGCAACTGCGGCTACACTATGTCGTGGAGGTCACCGAATTTGTCCGCGATCGTGTCGATACGAGTGCCGCGGGTGATGCGAGGGATCACTTGCCTGCTCGTCGCTGCCGCGGGCGTGACTGCCGCGGCAACACCTCGATCGGCGACCCCGCCCGAATCGATCACGGTGCCGCCCGGCTTTCGCGTCGAGCTGCTGCGCTCGGCCCAGGAAGGGGAGGACTCCTGGATCAGCATGTCGTTCGATCCGCGCGGGCGGATCGTCGTCGGCCTCGACAAGCAGGGCGTGGCACGGCTGACGCCCCGCGGCGACGACTGGGAGTTCGATCGGCTCGACGACACGCTGCGGCACTGCCGCGGCGTGCTCTGCGCCCACGACGCGATCTACGTGGCCGCCACCGACAGCAAGGAGTTTTGGCGGTTCCGCGATTCCGCGGGGGACGACCGCTTCGCCGACCGCACCCTGCTCAAGTCTTTCGACTACCGCAGCCGCTACGGTCATGGACAAAACCAGATCGTGCTCGGGCCGGATCGCATGCTCTATCTCGTCATCGGCGACGACGTCTCCTTTCCCGAGGGCACGTCGCCCGCCTCGCCGTATCGGCATCCGCAGGTCGACCGACTCCTGGCCGATCCGCACGACGTCGGCCGTGACGAACGGGTCGGTTCCATCCTGCGGACCGACCCCGAGGGCCGTGAGTGGACGGTGCTCGCGGGCGGGCTCCGCAACCAGTTCGACGCCGCCTTCTCGCCCGACGGCGAACTCTTCACATGGGATGCCGACATGGAGTGGGATGTCGGTCAGCCCTGGTATCGGCCCACCCGGCTCATCCACGTCGTCTCCGCCGGCGAATACGGCTGGCGATGGGGCACGGCACCTTGGCCACCCTTCTATCCCGACAGCCTGCCGGCGACGCTCGAGACGGGGCTGGCCTCGCCGACGGCGCTCGCCTTCGGAAATACGAGCGGGTTTCCCGAGCGTCTTCGACGCAGCCTGTTCA
>JBIJCD010000077.1:0-11087 GCA_044344895.1 Pirellulales bacterium
CCAGGGAAACCCGATCCGCCGCACCTCGTCTCGCGTGAGGGTGCCCGCCATCACGCGGCCGAGATAGCCGGCGGCGTGCACCCGCCGCAGTTCGTCGTCGGTCGCGGCGTGGGGCTCGATGAATTCCAGCGTCGCACCGGCCGCGGCGTGAGCCTCCAGCCTCTGTCGCAGCAGCGCGTACTTGTCGATCGGAAACCGGTGCCCGTCCGGCAGCGGCAGGCGGTAGCGGTCGCAGGGAAACAGTCGCATGCGGCAGTCCTCACCAGCCGGCCGCGATCAGTCGCGGAGATCCGCGGTGCGGTCTCGAGCAAATCTTATTGTGCTGCAGCGACGAGGTGGGAGCATGGGGAAGGGAGGCGAGGGGGTCGACGAACGCTCGACGACCATGTGGCCGCTGCGGCCACAGCGAGCAGACTTTTGCCGCCCTCGAGCCGGTGCTCCATCACAGTCGTATGCGCTCTAGGTTCTGTCTGAAAACTCGGCCCGAGTGGCTGCGCCGTGGATTTTTGAGCGGATCGAGGCGGCTGAGACAAGACGTATCAAGGCGATACGGCGGGCGAAGCCGACGACGTGCCGCTCAAAAAGAACCAAGCACACCGCCGAGCAGAGTTTCCAGACAGAGCCTAGATGGCCGGATCGCTCTGGAAGTTCTGGATCACTTTCTCCAGCACGTCTGCGCCCACCCGCATCACCCACCATTCGCCGATCACGTCGGGCTTGATGTCGGTAATCTTCGGTGCCGCTTCCGGCTGCTGGTCGCGGAACCGACCGAGGCCGCGGTTGACCACGTTCCAGAGGGTGACGATCTTCACCGCGGTCACCGCGTCCGGCGTGCCGTGGATCCACAGTTCGATCGGCGCCTTCATCCGCGCCGACTCCTCGGGCAGCTCCGGGATCTTCGCATCCTTCGGACCCGGGCTGGCGAGAATCCACTCCTTCGTGCTCGCGAAGTGGGGCACCGAATCCGGTCGGCGCGGGCCGAGCAGGTTCAGGGTCTGCTTCCACGGCACGCGGTCGTTGAGTTCGTCGACCAGCCGATCGGTCTCCTTGCCGAAGGATTCGAGCACGGTGGCCTTCGTGTCGGCCAGCCCGATCGCGTCGGCCCGCGGCCGCAGCTCCTCGAGTTGCGGCTGGGCGATCGCCCGCACGATCCGCCCCCGCAGGCCCGGCGGCCCGCACAGGCTGTCGAGCCGCGATGCGTAGGAGGCTTCGATCGACTCGGGCCCCTCGCTGAACTGCATGCCGTCGAAGCGGATCTCCCGATGCACGTCGAACGGTGCTACGCCGGTGTTGTAGGCCGCGACGGGTCGCTTCGTCGCCACCGTCCGCGTGGTGGTCGTGCCCGTGAAGTGCAGCACGAAAACCGCCCGCGTGTCGTCGGCGTGCATGGCGAGCGAGGCCTGGCCGCGGGTGAAGGCCGTGCCGGTGACGTGTGACCCAAACAGGCACCGATCGACCCGGGCGACGTGCTCGACCGGCGGCGGCGAGTGCTGCTCGATGAACTCCTTCGAGATCCGCAGCACCACCTTCGTTTCCGGCGTCGTTTCCGGCTTCTTTTCCGGCGGCGGGCCGGGGGACTCCGTCGCCGGTGCCGCCGAAGTCGGCTGCGGCACGGACGGGGCGCTATCAGCTTTCGCTCCGCTCGCCGTCGTCAGGGCAAGAATCAAAGACGCGATCAACCGCGTCACGCAGCAGGTGGAAGACATGGGGCCTCGCAGTCCTTCGAGCCGGGCCCTCCATCGGGGCCACTCGGCGTCGGAAGAGCACCGCCGGCGGGCAGAGGATAGCCGGGCGAAAAACTCCCCGCAAACCGGCGGGCGGCCTCGTGCATTCGGACGGAGCAGCCGGTGCCGCGCTCTTGAGCACGCCGCCGACTGCGTCTGCGAACCGCGTTCGATCCGATCGGCATGTTTCGCGGCCGATTTCCGTTCCACACAGCCGCACGCCACCCCCCAGAGCCGATTGGCACACGACGTGCTTCGCCTTCTTCATGTCCCAGTGTCGCGAGCGAGCCGTGCGTCGAGCGAGTGGCCGATGAACCGCCTCCCCAATCCACCCAAGGTTCCGTGCATCTCCGCGGCCGAGACGAGAGCGCAGCATGCGGCCAAGGTTCGCGGTGCCGCCTCATCCGCGGCGGTCCTCGCAGCTGTTCTTGTGGCCGCGGCGGGTGCTCGTGCCGGCGACACCTGCGATGCCACAGCCTGTCCGCCGGTGCCGGGATGCCCCGGCGAGGCCTGCCCGTCCGTGGCTGATCCTGCCGGATGGAGCATCGTCGTGGTCGGCGCCGCCCCCGACCGCAGCCACGCGATCCGTGACCACGCCGAGGCGATGCGTCGCGAGGCGTTCGCCAGCCTGCTCGGAGATTCGCAGCCGATGCCCTGGCTCGTCCGCTGCGAGATCCACGTGCACGCCACGCCCGACTCGTTCGCCGCGGCCGTCGGCGGGCTGCCCGTCGATGCCCGCGGAGCGACATCGCTCGAATTCGCCGGCGACCGCGTCATCGCCCGGCGAATCGACGTGATGGGCGACGGAGCGGACACCATTCCCGATGCGCTCGACCACGAACTCGTGCACGTCGTGCTCGCCGATCACTTCGTGCACGCTCCGCCTCCCAGGTGGGCCGACGAGGGCCTGGCCCTGCTCTTCGATGCGCCTGAGAAACAGCGCAGGCACGAGGCCGACTTCCAGTCGGCGCGGCGGCACGGCATGGCCTGGTCGGCGGCAGAACTCGTCGCGCTCGAGGACTACCCGCAGGATGGCGGCCGCCAGAAAGTGTTTTACGGGCAGAGTGCGGCGCTCGTCCGCTGGCTCGTGGCCCGCCGCGATGCGGCGACGTTCATCCGCTTCATCGACGACGCCGACACCGGTGGCGTCGAAGCCGCGTTGCGGCTTCACTACGACCTCGATTCCTTGGCTTCCGTCACACCCGCTTGGAAGGAGGTGGCTCCCATCAATTCGTTTGGACTTGCTGATCCTCGGCGCGGGCAGCTGCCATAGTCGGCCGCTCGTCGCCGTCCTGAGCTGGGAAGAAACACCGAGGGCCCGGTGCGATTCGTCGCACCGGGCCCCTCACCATTTGGGTGGTATCGCAGCGGACTGGCATGCGGCCGCCACCGGCGGGTTGGTCACCGGCCGCCCGAATAGTGCCCGACGGCCTTCGCGCCCGCGTGCCGCCACGAAGCTTCGCCGCCGTGGGGGCCGTCGCGACGCACGTCGCTGCGGGCCGGGTTCACCGAGTAGCTGCGGTACTGCCTCGTCGGCTGCGTCGGCTGCGTCGCCCGCGCGCGAGCGGGGGCGGGCTGGACGACCGGCCCAGACACCACCTGCTGGGCCATCGCCTGGGCGGCGACCATGCTGCCAGCCAGCACGGCCACGGCCATCATCATTTTGCTTGTGGTTGCCATGACTGTTCTCCTGTTCTGAAGGGAAATCGACCCGAGGGCGAAAACGAGGTGCCGGGAAGCACCGGCTGCCGCCCCGCACGCATGCGGTCCCGTGCCGGCCCGCGGCAGTCGCGCCCCGACCCGACGCTCCTATCCTACGAAACTCGTCGGCTGTCCGGTCGCCCTGCACCCAGACAGAACGCCGTCCCGCGGCTTCGCAAGTCTGCCGCAGCACTCCGCAGGACGGACTGTTTCGCAGGTTCGTTGCTCGGCATCGCGCCGCGGGAGTAAGGTCGTGCCACGGTTTCCCGTGCTCAATCGAGGCTCGACACTCATGGTCCACTGCGATCGCACGTCTCGTCGCTGCCGGGCGATCCTGCTGGCGACCGTGACAATCGTCGCCTGCTGGGGCGGCCCGGCGTGGGCGGTGATCATCTACGGGTCGACCGGCCGCGACACCTCGGCCCCTACCGATCCCGCCCTCGCCATCCGCTGGAACCAGGTGGGCGACTGGGGCGGTTTTCTCGGCACGCCGATCGCCTCCAACGTCTTCATCACCGCCAAGCACGTCGGCGGCACGGTCGGCGATTCGATCACGTTTCTCGACAGCACGAGCTACCAGACGGTGGCGCGGTTCGACGACGCGGCCAGCGACCTCTCTCTCTGGCAGATTGCGGGCTCATTCGATCCCGCCAAGATCGTGCCGCTCTACACCGACTCCACCGTGGCGACCAACGCCCCGCTGGTGATCTTCGGCCGCGGCACGGCCCGGGGGAGCGCCGTGTTTGGCGACGCCTTCGGCGGGGGCACTGAGCAGAAGGGCTGGCAATGGGGGGCGGGCGACGGCGCCCGCAGCTGGGGCACCAACACGCTCGACGGCGTGACCGTCATCCCGGGCGCCGGCCTGCAGCTGGCCTTCTCGTTCGCCGACGATCAGGGCGACACAGAAGGCACGCTCTCGGTCGGTGACTCCGGCGGGCCGGTGTTCATCCAGCAGGCGGGAATCTGGTCTCTGGCTGGCATCAACTACGCCGTCCAGGGACCGTTCAACACGACCGGCTCGGGAGCCGGCTTCTTTGCGGCCCTCTACGACACCGGCGGGCTGTACGAGTCCGACGGTGCCGGCGGCTGGACGTACAACACGCCCCAGGCGACCGCCGTGCCATCCAGCGCGGTGTCGACGTCGACCACCGCCCGGCTCGACTGGATCGAAGGCACGGTCGCGGCCGTACCCGAGCCGGGGAGCATCGCCCTGTTGGCCGTAGCCGTCGTCTGCTGGCCGCTGTATCGGGGACTGTTGCGGCCGAGGTGCCGCCCGCCGCTACCGCATTGACCGAATGAGGCCCGCCGGAGCACGCCCTCGGTTCATGCCCGCCGGATCACGGCGAACCACGCCCGCGCACCGCCCGCCGTGAACTCCAGACCGGGAATGCCCGGCACCACCTCGAACCGTGCCGGCTCGATGGTTTCGACCTCCCAGCCGGCGGCGAAGGACTCCCGCAGCTCGCGCTCGCTGATCCGTCGCGGTCCGTGGTCGCCGGGCTCGGCGTCCGACATGCAGAGCACGAACAACCTGGCCCCGGGCTCCAGCAGCTTCGCCAGGCCGCGGACGTAGGCCGCCCGGCTGGCGTCGTCGAAAACATGGAACAGCCCGCAGTCGGTCACGGCGTCGAACCGTTCCGGAATCTCGCCCACGGCGAGGGCGTCCATCTCCAAAAAGTTCGCCGCCAGCCCCCGGTCACGGGCCTTGCTCCGCGCCGCCTCCAGCGGTGCCGCCAGAAAATCGATGCCCGTCACCGTGCGGCCGCGCTCGGCCAGCCAGAGGGCGAGCTCGCCGGTGCCGCAACCACTGTCGAGCACCCGGCCCGTGATCGCGGCGGCCGCGTCGATGAAGGCCCGCTGCGGCCGGCCGATGTCCCAGGGGGCCTTGGGCGTGGCGTAGTAATCGCCGAAGCGATCCCGCGGAGCTTGTCGGGCGTCGTGTGTCATGCGGTCGGTTCCTGGCGGCGGCGGGCGGATGGTCCGGCCGCTCCGATCGAAGCGTCTCCATCCGTTATATATTGCCCCGCACGGCCTGGCACCGCTGCGATGGCCAGACCACGGCCTCACCACAGCCTGGCCTCGGCCGCATGGCCGCTCGTCCGCGACCGGCAGCCGACTACCCCGCAGGAGTTCCTCCCATGCATAGCACCTCCCGCCCGACCACGTTCAGCCTCGGCTCCGTCGGTTCCGGCCCCGGGGTTTTCGGGTTGGTCGCCGTGGCGGTCGCATTCCTGTCTCACGCCGCTACGGCTACGGCCGCCGACGCCGCCCCCGCCCGCCGGCCCAACATCCTCTTCATCTTCTCCGACGACCACGCGACCTCCGCCATCTCGGCCTACGGTTCGCGGCTGATCGAGACGCCCAACATCGACCGGATCGCCCGCGAGGGAGCGCTGTTTCGCAACTGCTTCTGCACCAACTCCATCTGCGGACCGTCCCGGGCCGTGATCCTCACCGGCAAGCACTGCCACTTGAACGGCTTCCGCGACAACCACAGCACCTTCGACGGCGCCCAGGTGACGTTTCCGAAGCTCATGCAGCGGGCCGGCTACCAGACGGCGATCGTCGGCAAGTGGCACCTCGTGAGCCAGCCGACCGGCTTCGATCACTGGGAGGTCCTGCCGGGCCAGGGTCAGTACTACAACCCGGTGCTGCTCTCGGCGCCGCAGCAGCCAGGCAAGGAGCCGACGAAGCGGAGGATCGAGGGCTACTGCACCGACGTGGTCACAGACCTGGCGCTCGAGTGGCTCGACGCCCGCCGCGACGCCACGAAGCCGTTCGTGCTCATGCTCCAGCACAAGGCCCCGCACCGCGAATGGCAGCCGGGCCCCGAGGAGCTGTCGCTCTTTCAGGGCCGCACGTTCCCCGAGCCGCCCACGCTCTTCGACGACTACTCCGGCCGCGCCGGGGGTGCCGCGGAGCAGGAGATGACGATTGCCCGCCACATGGGGCCCAAGGACCTGGCCCTGGAGCCGCCGGCCAACCTGACGCCCGCGCAGAGGGAACGCTGGGATGCGGCGTTCGCCGCCGAAAACGCCGCCTTCGCCGCGGCCAGCCTCACCGGCGATGCCCGCACGCGGTGGCACTACCAGCGCTACATCGCCAACTACCTCCGCTGCGTCGCCGGCGTCGACCGGAACATCGGCCGCGTGCTCGAGCACCTCGACAAGACCGGCCTGGCCCGCGACACGATCGTGATCTACTCGAGCGACCAGGGTTTCTACCTCGGCGAGCATGGCTGGTATGACAAGCGCTGGATGTACGAGGAATCGCTGCGGATGCCGCTGGTGGTCCGCTGGCCCGGCGTGGTGAAGCCGGGAACGGTCGACGAGCACATGGTGCAGAACCTCGACTTCGCCCAGACATTCCTGGGGGCCGCCGGGGTCGAGGCCCCGCCCGAGATGCAGGGCCGCAGCCTCGTGCCGCTCTTGCGAGGCGAGTCGCCGGCCGACTGGCGGGAGAGCGTCTACTACCACTACTACGAATTTCCCCAGCCGCACCGGGTGCCGAGCCACTACGGTGTCCGCACGAAGACGCACAAGCTGATCTGGTACGACGACCGTCGCGAGTGGGAGCTCTTCGATCTGGCGAACGACCCGCACGAGATGCGGAGCATCCACGCCGACACGGCCGCGAAAGCCACGTTCGACAGCCTGCGGAGCGAGCTCATCCGCCTGCGCACCGCCGCCCGCGACGACACCGGCGGCCCGCTGCCATAACCGAACGGGACTGCAGCAGTTCACTGCAGCAGCGCATCGAATGCCGCTCCGCACGACGCACCGGCGAGGGGCTGCCCGTGTCCCGAGAGCCGGCGTGGCTGACAAGCGGAGCCAGGATGGCGAAGCGTAGTCAGCCTCGAGAGAGCGTAGGGCAGGATGCCCGGAGCGAACGTCCGGCGACGGGGCACGGGCAGCCCCGGCACCCCAGCCAAAGAACAGCGTCGGGACCCGGGCGCTGGATCACTCAGCCGCCTCCCACCGCCGCGCGCGGTCGAGCGCCTTCGCCCAGACCTGCGCCCGCCGCGCCCGCTCGGCCGGCTTCATCGCCGGCTTGAAGCGGCGGTCGGGCCGCCACTGCGTGGCGATCTCGGCGCGGCTCTTCCAGCAGCCCACCGCCAGCCCCGCGAGGTAGGCGGCGCCCAGCGCCGTGGTCTCCGACACCCGCGGCCGCACCACCGGCACGCCGAGCAGGTCGGCCTGCAGCTGCATGAGCAGGTCGTTGGTGCTCGCACCGCCGTCCACCCGCAGCTCCTTGAGCCGGATGCCCGCGTCGGCCTCCATGGCGTGGAGGATGTCGGCGACCTGGTGCGCGATCCCCTCGAGCGCGGCCCGGGCGATGTGGGCGGCGGAGCTGCCGCGGGTCAGGCCCACGATGGTGCCGCGGGCGTAGGGGTCCCAGTGGGGCGCCCCCAGGCCGGCGAAGGCGGGCACGAGACTCACCCCGCCGGTGTCGGGCACGCTCGCCGCCAGCTGCTCGACCTCGGCGGCCGAACGGATGATGCCCAGGCCGTCACGCAGCCACTGCACCACCGCGCCGGCCATGAACACGCTGCCCTCGAGCGCGTATTCGAGCCGGCCGCCGAGCCGCCAGGCCACCGTCGTGAGCAGGTTGTTCTGCGACGCGATCGGCTTCCGCCCGGTGTGCATGAGCATGAAGCAGCCGGTGCCGTAGGTGTTCTTCACCATGCCGGCCCGGGTGCACTGCTGGCCGAAGAGGGCCGCCTGCTGGTCGCCGGCGATCCCGGCGATCGGCACCGGCCGCCCGAGCAGGTTGGTCTCGCCGTAGACCTCGCTCGAGCCGCGGATCTCGGGCAGCAGCGAACGCGGCACGCCGAAGAGCTCGAGGAGCGAATCGTCCCACGCGCCGGTGCGGATGTTGCAGAGCATCGTCCGCGAGGCGTTGCTGGCGTCGGTGACGTGCACCCTGCCTCCGGTGAGCTTCCACACGAGCCAGCTGTCGATCGTGCCGCAGGCGAGCCGGCCGGCCTGGGCCCGCTTCCGCGCGCCCGGCACGTGCTCGAGGATCCACTGCAGCTTCGTGGCCGAAAAGTAGGCGTCGATCACCAGGCCGGTCGTGCGGCGGATGCGGGGGGCGTGGCCGCCGCGCTTGAGCGCGTCACACGCGCCGGCCGTGCGGCGGTCCTGCCAGACGATGGCGTTGGCGATCGGTTTGCCCGAGTCGCGATCCCAGACGACCGTCGTCTCGCGCTGGTTGGTGATGCCGATCGCCGCCACGTCGGCGGCGGCGAGGCCGGCCTGCGACAGGGCCTCGCGGGCCACGGCGGCCTGCGTCTCCCAGATCTCCTCGGCGTCGTGCTCGACCCAGCCGGGCCGGGGATAGATCTGCCGAAACTCCCGCTGCGCCATGCCGCGGATCGTTCCGGCGCGGTCGAAGAGGATCGCCCGGGAGCTCGTCGTGCCCTGGTCGAGCGCGAGGACGTGCTTGCTCATGCCGGGTTCCGGCTCACGCCGTCGGGTTGCGGTGGACGAACATCGTGCCGGGCCGCGAGCCGGTCATCTGGTGCTCGCTGACGCGGGAGTCGGAGCAGCCGATCCACAGCACCTTGGGCGTCTGCCGGGTGGCGATCGACTGGTAGTACTCCGCGTTCGGGCGGAACTCGTTGCTGGCGGCGAGAGACTACCGCGCCGCCGCCCCCGCGTGCCACGGCCGGCTTCCGTGAAACTTTTGCCCTTGCACCACCGCCCGCACGGCACGACATTTTCGGAGCCGCGCGGGCCGCGGCGGCCGCCCGCAGCCGCGTCCTGCCTCCCCTTTCCCATCCAGCGTGGCCGCATGATCCCCGACTCCCTGCTCCACAACTGGCAGGCGGTGCTGACCGCAGCGGTGGTGCTCGCCACGCTCGCGGCCCTGCTTCTCGGCCAGCGCGGGCCCGACATGGCGATGATCGGTGGCGTGGTCGTGCTGCTGGCGGCCGGCATCATCTCCCCGGACGAGGCGCTCAAGGGGATGAGCAACGAGGGCATGATCACGGTCGCGGCGCTGTTCGTGGTGGCCGCGGCGGTGGAGCGGACCGGCGCGCTGGCGGCGCTCGTCGACCGGGTGCTGGGCCGGCCCGCCTCGCTCGCCTCCGCCCAGTTCCGCACGATGGTCGGCCCGGCAGCGCTGTCCGCGTTCATGAACAACACGCCCGTCGTGGCCCTCATGGTGCCGGCGATCCGCGACTGGGCGAAGAAGCACCGGCTCGCCGTCTCGAAGCTGCTCATGCCGATGAACGACGCGGTGGTGCTCGGCGGCCTGTGCACCCTCATCGGCACGAGCACCAACGTGGTCGTGAGCGGGCTGGTGTCGGCGAAGACCGGCCGCCCGCTGGGCATGTTCGAGATCTCGTGGCTGGGAGTGCCGCTGCTCGTGGCGGGGCTCGTCTATCTCGTGTTCGCCAGCCGGCACCTCCTCAAGGATCGCCGCCCGGCCGTCGGCCCCGGCGACGATCCCCGGGAATACTCGCTGGAGATGCTCGTCGAGCCGGGCAGCCCGCTGGTCGGCCGTTCGATCGAGGAGGCCGGCCTGCGTGGCCTCGAGGGACTGTTCCTCATGGAGATCGACCGGGGCGGCCACGTAATGGCCGCGGTCGCGCCCACCGAGCGGCTGGAGTCGGGCGACCGGCTGGTGTTCGTGGGCGTCGTCGATTCGGTCGTGGAGCTGCAGAAGATCCGCGGCCTGCGGCCCGCCACCGACCAGGTCTTCATGCTCGACGACCCCCGCTCCGAGCGGACGCTCATCGAGGCCGTGGTCTCGAACACCTGCCCGCTGATCGGCCGCACGGTCCGCGAGGGACGCTTCCGCTCCACCTACGACGCCGTCGTGATCGCCGTGGCCCGCAACGGCGAGCGGCTGCGAATGAAGATCGGCGACATCCGCATCGAGCCCGGTGACACGCTCCTGCTCGAGGCGAGCACGGGCTTCGCCGATCACCAGCGGAGCAATCGCGACTTCTACCTCGTCAGCCAGGTGCGCAACTTCACGCCGCCGCGGCACGACCACGCCTGGATAGCCTGCACGGTGCTCGCGGCGATGGTGCTGGCGGCCACGCTCGAACTCGTGCCGATGGTGGCCGCCGCGCTGGTGGCGGCGGCCGTCGTGGTGGCGGCGCAGTGCATCTCGTCGGACGAGGCCCGGCAGTCGATCGAGTGGGAATCGCTGCTGCTGATCGCGGCGAGCTTCGGGCTGGCGCGGGCCATGGAGAAGACGGGTCTGGCGGAGTGGATCGCGCAGTCGACGATCGCCGCGGCGGGCGACCACCCGCACGTCGTGCTGGCGGCGATCTACCTCGTGACGATGCTCTTCACGGAGCTGATGAGCAACAACGCCGCCGCCGTGCTGACGTTCCCCATCGCCTGGCAGACGGCGACGGACCTGGGCGTGAGCCCGCTGCCCTTCGTGATGGCGGTGACAGTAGCGGCCAGCTGCGGCTTCGCCACGCCGATGGGCTACCAGACCAACCTCATGATCTACGGGCCGGGCGGCTACAAGTTCAGCGACTATGTCCGCTTCGGCGGGCCGCTGAACCTCCTGGTGATGGCGCTGACGGTGGCGCTGGCCCCGCTCATCTGGCCGTTCCGCTAGAGCGCATCTCGCGTACGTGTAGCACCGGCTCGGGGGCGGCAAAAGTCTCCTCGCTGTGGCCGCAGCGGCCACACGCTC